>CALFGG010000040.1 GCA_937958235.1 uncultured Candidatus Saccharibacteria bacterium | reverse complement strand
AAAAACCAGCAACATATTGAGCAGCCGGAGCATTATCTAAAATAGCAGCGTCAATGCGACCTGTGGTTAACTCTTGCAAAACATTTGGAGCAGCCGGAAATTGAACAACTTTTGCACCCTTAATTTGCCTCGCCATTTGATCACCGGTCGTCCCCAATTGAACGCCTATTGTTTTATTAACCAACTCATATCTGTTCTTAATACTATTTTCAGAGCGCACGATAATTTGTTGGGAAGCAACATAGTATGGATCAGAAAAGAATACATTCTTTGCTCGCTCCTCAGTGACGGACATTCCAGCAACTGCTAGGTCGATCTGCCCACTTTCTAGGGCCGGTAATAATCCATCAAAGGACATATCTTCGATTTTTAGCTCCGCACCTAAACTTTTAGCGATTTCTTCAGCGAGGTCAACATCAAACCCAACCACCATATCGCCATCCTTATATTCGAAGGGCTTAAAGGTAGCATTCGTGCCCATGACGAGAACATTGGAATCCTTGGAGATTACAGTTTCACGCCGCATGATGTCTTGGAACATGAAGAAGTTAAGAATTAAGTAAATAACAGCTAGACTAATTCCCAATATTTTTTGTTTTTTACCACCATTCTTCATATCACTAGTATACTAGATTTTAACTTTTTTTCATAAAAAATAGCACCTAGGGTGCCATTTTTTAGATATTACATCTTAATTTCTGCATCTACACCAGCAGGTAGAGATAGATTCTGCAAAGCATCAATAGTCTTTGGGGTTGCGCTTGTAATATCGATTAAACGTTTGTGAACTTTCATCTCAAAGGCTTCACCACCAGTTTTATAAACGTGTGGAGACTTGACGACAGTAAAAGTACTGCGCTTTGTTGGCAGAGGTACTGGACCAGAGACGTTAGCACCGGTACGGATGGCGGTATCAACGATTTGTTTTGCGCTTTGATCAATCACGCGATGATCGTAGGCCTTAAGACGAATACGGATCTTAAGTCCTTCACTCTTGGTTTCAACCATATTATTCCTTCTAGCTCTATAACTTCAGATATACCTAGACAGTATGTCGATGAGTTTTTAGGGCTCAATTAAATTTTATAGTTGCATAATAATATATTATCTGGTTTAAGTCAAGAAGGCTAGCAATAAATTGGTAAACAAAAATCCCCAGACAAGGTCTGGGGACGGACGTGATTGATTAGCTCTATGATACGGAGTAAAATAGATCGGGTTCGTTGTGGCTGTAGATTTTAATATTAGATAAATTACAACCCAGCTGATTTAGGCGCTCTAATATATACCTAATTTTTGAGCCATCACGCCCAACAAGTGTACCAGCATCACCTTCGAAAACATCTAGATGCAAAATACCATTACGTAATTTACGAACACGCTCAACATTTATTATATAGTCATATTTCCTACCTTCAATCAGAAATAAATCTTTTTCATCACTTAAAAGAATGCCTAAATCTTCTCCATGACGAGAATTGATTGCTACATAGTCCTTATTGCGGGGATCATAAACTGATTTAACTACTACGACTAAGTCTTTTGTGTCTTTAATAAACTTAGACAACTTGGCCGCTTTTCTGGTACGTGCTTTTTCCTGTTCGAATTTTCTTGCTTTTTCCATAGCCTGAAATTCATCAATCCATTTTAACCCTTCCTTAAAGCCATAATTTTGATAGTAATCAAAAAGCCCTGGATTATACCTTGAAATCAGATCATCGGTCTCTAATTTATAGATAAGTCCTCTAATCTCATCTGGTTCTTGTCCAGAAATTAAGGCTATTTTAATTAAAAAACGAGCGGCAGATACATCCCTAATTTCAAAGAATTGATGAAATATATCATAATCTTCTTTTGTAAGATTCATATATCTGTAATTAAAAAGACTACGAATAGCATCAGCCTTGACGATTTGCCCAGACTGCTTTACTTCATCTAGAACCGATCTGAGGTGATCTTCACGAGTGCAGGTCTTCAGTCTCTCCGAGATATACCATTGATAACAACCACATAGACTCCATGCATGTTGAACTACCTTTACTTCACGTTCTGGGTCATTCATGAATTTAGCAATCAACTTCTCGAGAGCATCATTATCGATCTCGACAAGGTCGCGATATTTGAGAAATAGATCGATATCCGATGTGCGAAGTTGATATTCTTTAATCTGCTTCCAATCTATAGTATCTTCTGCTACTTGGCGACGGAGATGCAGATTATGAGAGGTTTGCTCTGTAATGCGTAACACTTGCTTAATTAATTCATCCGGCAAGGTAAGAATAAAGTCCTGAATTTTATCAATATTAATATAGTTAAATTTTGAATTTCGATAAAATTCACCGCTCTTGTCATATTCTGAAACCCTAGATTTGAAATAATCTATGACTAATTCACGCATTTTTTGACCACGCAGAATCTCACTAATGTCTTCGGACTCATGAAAAATATCGTCAAAGTGGTCCTGCATAGTATCTGCCGAAATGTAAAAACGATCATTTACATATCTAAAGTCACCGATTGTCCTGTAGAATTTTAGCATATTAGCATTTTCATCTTCTTCTCTCAGATAAGCCATGAGTATACTAAAATCGTGAACGCCATGCTCTATTACCTCATCGTCTACCAAGTATTGTTCATTGAAATTTGTAAACTTGATCTTAGTGAGTCCAGTATCAAAATCTTCAATATACATATACGCGTGAATCAGATACACACTATCATAATTTAGTATTTTAATATTTAGCTTCCTGAAATCTTTTGCGATGTCTTTGAAATATTTACGAAATGACTCTTCATTTTCTGTAAGGTCGACGGTGATAGTCTCAAAAGACTCCTTCCTCCTAACTACAGTCATCTCATACCAGACCCCCTCAGGAACAATTCTTGGATTCTGAAACAAATAGAGGTTAGTCTCTACTGCTTTTTTGGAATTTGCAGGCTGCAAAAATTCTCCAGTCTCTTCCTTGAAATCATAATAAGAATAGTTTGTTTCAAAATCTAAAACTTTCTTATTTAACAACACTTGTATCATCTTATACCCCTCCTTTAAGAGAAAAATACTTGCTCTTTATAAGCAATTAAATAAGATCTAATCATTCACATTAAGATACTTAACCTGAACAATAGATCACAGTTACTTAAATATTATACTATTTTTCCACTCTGAAACAAGTCTTATTGCATATATTTATATTTTTTCAAGTATAAAAAATTGGACCACCAAAGTAGTCCAATTCTTCAATTAGTATTATCTAATTATTTTACAATCTTGGTAACAACACCAGAACCAACAGTACGGCCACCTTCGCGGATTGCGAAACGGTCATTGTTATTCATAGCAATTGGAGCTAAGAGTTTAACAGTAAAGGTGATGGTGTCACCAGGCATGACGATCTCTTTATCAGCTGGGAGCTCAACTTCACCGGTAACGTCAGTAGTACGGAAGTAGAACTGTGGCTTGTAACCCTTTGAGAATGGAGTGTGGCGACCGCCTTCTTCCTTCTTAAGGATGTAAACCTGAGCCTCAAATTCGGTGTGTGGGGTGATTGAACCTGGTTTAGCAATAACCTGACCACGTTCGATTTGATCACGCTCAATACCACGGAGTAATAGACCTGCGTTATCACCAGCTTCACCTTCGTTAAGAGTTTTGTGGAAAGCTTCGATACCAGTAACAACTGATTTCTGAGTTGGGCGAATACCAACGATTTCAACTTCGTCGTTGATCTTGACGATACCCTGCTCGATACGACCAGTAGCAACAGTACCACGACCCTTGATTGAGAAGACATCTTCTACAGGCATGAGGAATGGTTTGTCTAGATCGTGTTCTGGAATATCAAAGTAATCATCCATAGCGTGGACGAGGTCCATAATGCGGTCTTCCATTTCGGTGTCACCTTCAAGAGCCTTAAGAGCAGAGCCCTTGATGATTGGAGCGTTGTCACCGTCGAAACCGTATTTGTTAAGAAGTTCACGAACATCCATCTCAACGAGTTCAACAAGTTCTGGGTCAGCAAGATCCATCTTGTTGAGGAAGACGATGATTTTTGGAACGTTCACCTGGTGAGCGAGAAGAACGTGCTCACGAGTCTGTGGAAGCGGACCATCGTTAGCAGCGACTACGAGGATAGCACCATCAATCTGGGCAGCACCGGTAATCATATTCTTGATATAGTCGGCGTGGCCTGGCATATCAACGTGAGCGTAGTGACGCTTTTCTGATTCATATTCCTGGTGAGAAGTAGCAATGGTAATACCACGAGCTTTCTCTTCTGGAGCGTTGTCGATCTGGTCGTAAGCGACAGATTTGTTAACGTCAGATGGAAGACGCTTTGATAGAACTGTTGTAATAGCAGCAGTAAGAGTTGTTTTACCGTGATCAACGTGACCCATGGTACCAACGTTGATGTGTGGCTTGGAACGGTCGAAATTTGCCATTCTAATTTTTTCTCCTTTAATATTAATTTCTTTTAGGCACTAATATTAACCAGCCCAAAAGTCTATATTTTATATTTTAGATGATGAAGGTCTTAAAGTAAAGACTCTATGTGGGTTTTAGTATATTTTTTTATTTCAAGAACTGATCAGTAATGCTCGAAAGCTGATCGGCGGCAAAGTTCTTCAAGTCAAGATCTAAACCAAGTCCAGTTTTCTTTTTTAGATTCATCGAAGCGCCGCGAACAGTGGTGTTATTTTGGTTTTCAATCTTCGAATTCCTTAATCTTGTACGGTGCTCAACAAATTGGTCCATAGTTTTAAGATTTGTGACATTTGTTTTGGTTTCAGTTTCATACTGGTCACGCGCATTTTGGTTGCGGTATTTGGTGTAAATATAAAAGAAGTAAAGTGGACCAACGAGTAGAAGCAGAAAATCGTAATCGAAATCTAACTTGATAAACCCAAAAATACCTAAAAGCTCAACTAGGAAGGCAAAGAGAAAGAGTTTTGGAAGATAGATAGGAACACTACCCATTGATTCTTTGGTACGAGCGTTAACTGCAACATAATGTAGTAGTTTACGGTCACCTTTATCCTCCTGATAGCTATAGAGCCAAACGGGCAGATAAGCAGCCTTCCACTGCTGTCCTTTAATATCAAGCTGCTCGGACTGCCAAGAAACTCCGCGGTCATAATTTTTAAGACTGGCATTTGCCGAAAATCTAGCAATATCTTTGGCGCGCTCGGTGATGATCGGCGTCAGTTCAGTAATATTACTGTCACGTCGCTCGGAGGTAAAACCTTTCAAATAGTTTGAGTCATATTTTACACTATTTTCAACATCAAACGGCATGATGGAATTAATGATATTGTTTGTTTTAGTCTTATTGGTCGTATCTAGGCGATCCTTATTTGATTCAATAGAGAGACCATGAATTGTTAGATCAAAATCTCGGCCAACTTGATAAAGGTCGGCATCATAATAGGTGACACGGTGTTCCCCACTTCCTTCGGAATAGGAACGAGTTTGATGTTCACCAAGCCCCGTGAGGTGGCTATGTGTATTTAAATCAACTACCATGTATGGAAAATATACGCCCATGATATTGTTGGTGGTAAATTCCTGTCGGAACTTTGGATGCGCATAGAACTTACGTTTTCCAACAAAGCTCTCGATTGCTTTTTTAGCTTCATCTTTCTTCACCTTAAAGGCGAGTACCATGTCTGGTATTGCCCCGTTAGGGATTTGTTGATTTAGAGATAAAGTATTACGACACCAGTGGCATCGCGCCTGGTTGGCTGAGGCGGTGTCAATAACCACCTCAGCACCACAACTCGTACACTTCAAGGTTATTTGATCTTTCGTGTCGGCAACAATATCTTGAGCACCCGAACCGATGGTTGTGCCAGAGAGCTTTGAAATATCAGTCTCCATTTCAAGCTTTTGTGGCTCAAATTCAAATCGACAGAAGTTACAACGGAGCTGCCCTGTTGCTGCATTAGTGGAAATATCCGTGGAGCCACATTTTGGACATTTAACCTGTCCGTCTTTATTACCGACATCGGTCTGGACAACCTTTACTCCGTTGTCCACATAGGCTTGATCTTGTGTTTCAGTTTCAGCCATTATAAATCTCTAGAACCCGAGAATCTGGGCTTTTACTTTATCGTAATCCTCTTGAGAAATAGCACCTGCGTCAAGAAGTTGTTTCATCTTCATGAGTTTTTCAGTTGGGTCTTCTGCGGGAGCTGGGTTAGCAGTAGGTGCAGTAGGATTGGTAACAGGAGCAGGGTTGACCGGTTGCTGAAGATTACTCATCATACCACCAGCCGCATTCATACCCATACCCATGAAGGCCATACCAGCAGCGCCACCACCGTTTTCACCAGAAGCCTGAATGCCACGAGCGATAGACTGCTGCATGAAGGAGTTACCACGAGCGCCAGCAAGAGCATCTGCTTTCTTAACGTCCTTCATTAACTCCTTAGTATCTTCGTCGTATTCAATAGAGAGAATTGCGGTACTAACGATTTCGAGACCACGGTTTGAGCGCCATTGATAACCATCTTCGACAGCCTGTGAAAGAGACTTAGCAAAGCCAATTTGGTCACCTTGAATCTTTGCCATACGATTACCTTTGCTTGGATCATTGGTGTAGTTTGAGAAGGCAGCAGAAAGTGAACCAACAACTTCAGTGAAGAGCTGAGAGGCAGCGTCGTTGTCCATATCGGCAAAATCAAAGACTCCTTGATCATTGAGATATGATACAGGGACAAAGTTCTTGATAAAGGCGAGCGGATCAACAATCTTTAGACTGTAAGTACCACGAGTGATAGCACCAACCTGAGTATTAAGGAAGGCATCATCCCAGTAGATTTCAGATTGAGTACCAAAACGGTTGTTTGGAATTTCTTTTAGATTGACGTAGAAGATCGCTTGACTTGAGCCTGGCATACCACCAAACTTAAAGCGTTCCCAGCTAGTTTTTATGATTGAAGAGATTAGGCCGTCACCAGCAAAGATAGACTGAGCGTTTTGATCTTCAGAACTATAAATAAAGCCACCTGGTTCAGCAATAACACCAGTAATACCGCCATCTTGCATAGTGACAAGAGCAGTACCTTCAGGAACAAGAATTTTACTACCATTAGAGATGATGTTAGCGGATCCTTGTGTGTTTGAACCACGCCCATTATTTGTACCAACTTGCTCACCTGGGAAGAGACCTGCGGTTGCGGGAACTCCTGAAATTGGTTGATAGAAATCTTTCCACTGGTCAGCAAAAGTACCGCCAATAGCACCGGTAAAGGCTTTAATAAAACCCATATTCCTCCTTTAGTTATTTTATTTAGTATACACTAGATGGCAGTTTTTTAGAATATAAGCTGAGCGCTTCGGTAAAAAAGAAATTTTGTGAAATAAAAAAGAGGCCAGGTGGCCTCTTTTTTGGTTGCTAAATTATTTAGAACTGTTACGTTTTTCAATAATTTCCTGTGCTACGTTTGGTGGTACTTCTTCATACTGAGAAAGTTCCATTGAAGAAGCGGCACGACCTTGGCTCATAGAGCGGAGATCTGAAGTGTAACCGAAGAGGTTACCGAGTGGAGCAAAGGCAGTGATAAGCTTGGCGCCACCTTGAAGATCTTCCATAGATTCAATGCGACCACGACGAGAGTTGATATCGCCAATGACGTCACCCATGAACTCTTCTGGAGTAGTGACTTCAAGCTTCATGACTGGCTCAAGAAGAACTGGCTTAGCACGCTTAATACCTTCACGAGTTGCAAGGCTACCAGCGAGCTTGAAGGCAAGTTCGGAAGAATCGACATCGTGGTAGGAACCATCATAGAGAGTAGCCTTAATATCAACGACTGGGTAACCAGCAATAACACCACCGTTAAGGGTTTCTTCAACACCTTGCTGGACTGGCTTGCGGTATTCCTGTGGAACTACACCACCTTTAATCATATCGATGAACTCAAAGCCCTTACCAGCTTCGTTTGGCTCAAACTTAATCCAAACATCACCGTACTGACCACGACCACCAGACTGCTTGATGTGCTTACCTTGTGCTTCAGCTGTACCACGAATGGTTTCACGGTAGGCAACCTGAGGAGCACCAGTGTTTGCCTCAACATTATGTTCGCGCTTCAAACGATCGATAATAATTTCGAGGTGCAATTCACCCATACCTGAAATAATGGTTTGACCAGTTTCCTCATC
>CALFGG010000039.1 GCA_937958235.1 uncultured Candidatus Saccharibacteria bacterium | reverse complement strand
AAGGGGTTGCTGTGGGTGAACAACCAGATAATCCTAATGATTCTAAGGATACAGGCAAAGATGACTCTGAAGGGGTTGCTGTGGGTGAACAACCAGATAATCCTAATGATTCTAAGGATACAGGCAAAGATGACTCTGAAGGGGTTGCTGTGGGTGAACAACCAGATAATCCTAATGATTCTAAGGATACAGGTAAAGATGACTCTGAAGACGATGAGGATAATGATGGAGATAAGAGCCCAGAAAGTGTCAGCAATAAGGGGAATATCGTCCGTAATATTATGGATCGTTTTAAAAAGAGTGGTATTGGCAAACTCTTTGTCAAGGGTTGTCTTGTTGCTGCGTTGGTTGGTACGGTTGGCGCTGCAACCTATCATAGCGGTTATAAAAATGGGACCGCTAATGCGACTGCAAAGATAGAGTCTCAGGTTAAAGCTGAGACTAATGCAAACCAAGGAGATGGAACGGGTTCTGACGCAGCGACTGATACGCTGAACGAAACTGCTAAGGCTACTGAATCGAACGCAGAAGTAGATACTGAAAAGACGGATAAAAGTGTAGATGTAGTAACTGCAGATGGACGAGTAATTGAGGGTGTTAACTTTGAGTTAGGGGGTGATAACTCTGGCGCTGACATGATTGACAGGTCATTAATGGAGTCCAGTCATTTTGGAGCGCTTACCACGAAGCCAGCTGAATGGTTAAACGGTGGTGAAGGGGCTGAATATCGAGCTGCGGAGGGGAACGCTGATGCTATGGATTCTCTATTGAAAAAATCACTTGAAGAATTTAATAGTCATGCTGGTGATCCTGCTGTATTGGTGCAAGAGGCATACTCTCTTGGGTATGTAGATAAAGCTCAGATGTCTTTGGAGCAAAAAGGTGCCGATACTATGGCGATAATGAAGGATAATGCTAAATATAACGATATGAAATCCTTTGTAGAGCAGAAAAAAATAGATCTTGAAAAGAATATGGGGCACGGTTTAATGCTCTTAACTGATGGTCAGCATTATGTTTCACCTTATATTAGGGCTGTTGATGCACAGGGTAATTTGGCTAAAAGTGTTAGCGAAATAGATAGCGTAAGTCACCATGTTGATAAGAGTGTTAATCCATACGAAGGTGGGGTACTGGTTATTACAGATGTGGTGCAAGGGACGAATCTGAATTATTATGAAGCAAATCCAGAAGCTAAAGAAATGGGGCTTAGAGACATTGGGTTAATTGCGCCTGACGCTTCAGAAGCTCAAATCAAAGAGGCGATGAAAAAATACATTCTTCTTGGACACGAAGCTGGGTGTAAACAACTTATTGCTGTTGAGGTTACACCAAAGGATACGTCTACTTATAAGGTTGAGTATAAGACACCTGAAAAATCTAGTTCAACTTCTACTTCTATTTCTATTACACCGGAACTTCCTGGTAATCCTGATCCAAAATTAGATGATGGAAGCGGAATTTATAAAGAAGAAGGTGATGGAAGCGGAACTCATAAAGACGAAGATGATTCTAGTAAAAAGATAATTCGTCGTATTTATCGGGGTGGGAATCACCACGATGATAGCAGTGGTATTCACGAGAGTGACAAGAAAAAGGATGACGAAACTCCAAAAGAAACTCCAAAGAATAATCCAGGAGAAACACCAAAAGAAACTCCAGGTGAAAATCCAAAAGAAACTCCAGGTGAAAATCCAAAGGATAATGAAAAGGTGCTTGAGGCGAAAACTGCTGATGTAAAAGGTGCAGACGAATTTGATGCACAGAAGGTAAATACTGAAACAGACCAGACAGTAGAAGCGACACTTGGGTCTGAACAGGAAAATGCAAGGATGGAGACTACAGGGGGTGAAGTTGAAAATAAGGTCGTGGAAGAGAAGGAGGCTGTTGAAGAATTCTCTAAAAAAGATGAGGCTGGTGTAGAAAATGTTGATAAAACCTTGGATCAAGTTGAAAATAATGAAAATATGAATACAGGCGCTACAGAAAAACAATCTGATGCTGAGGCTAAAATGACCGTTGAAAAGGAAAAAGAATCAACAGAGAAGGCTCCAGATACATCATATGACTTAGGTTATGCATCTGCCGAATGGGACTTTTCAAACTTTGGAAACTAGGTAATCACTTTTAAGAGCTCTAAATAATAAAGGAGAGGAATGAGAACAAACACAAACACAAAAACATGGGATGTGTTGCGCCATACGGCGCATCGCATCTTGCCAGTGGTAGGTTTATTATCGCTGGGTGCGGCAGCGGTACTGCCGGTAGGGGAAACCCATGCGTTCGAAACATGGGGTCCAGAACGTCCAACCTATACATGGCAGAAACCAGCTGACCACGCTACAATCAACTCAATCACTGATGATCCAGTAATGGGTGACGAACGAAACTTCGTCAGGATTCGTAAGGCTGGGACAAATGATAAATTTGATGATAACGTCGTGGCGGAACCTGGTGCTGAATATGAAGTTCAGATATTCTTCCACAATAACGCAGCTGCAAACTTAAACGATGCTAGTGGTCGTACTTTTGCAAAGCCAATTCGCGTTAGGGTGAATGAAATCTCTGCTAGTATCACTAAGGGTCAGTCAGCAATGATTAAGGGATTAATTACTGCTGATAATGCTACTCCGAAAGAGGTATGGGATACTGCATATATTCAAACTAATCAAACTGTTTCATTGAGATATGTTCGTGGTTCTGCTCACATCCATAACGGTGGTAAACTAAATGGAAGCCTGATTGATGACGATGCTCTGTTTGGTAAATACGGTGGCACATTTGTTGGTTATAACCAATGGGGTTATCTTCCAGGCTGTAACGAATATTCTGGTAATATTACCTTTAGAATTAAGGTTGATAAAGCTGGCTTTGATATGAACAAAAGTGTATCAAAAGACTTAGCTAATAACTATCAGAATTCAATCGATGCTGAACCGGGTGAAACTTTAGATTTTAAGATTCATTTTAGGAATACTGGTACTACAGTGCTGAGAAATGTATCCGTATATGATTTACTAGGTAAAGGTATGAGTTTTGTGCCAGGTACAACTCGCATCTTTAATGCTGGACATCCTAACGGAACCTTTGAAAAGGATAATCTATTTACTAATGGTTTTAATATTGGTGACTACAAAGGCGGAACAGATGCAACTATTACCTATAAGGTAAAAATTGATGATGATGAGAAAATGTTCCCATGTGGCCAAACAGTAACAATTGAGAATAATTCTGCGGCTGCAATTGACGTAGCTACTATTCATGACAAGGTACAGGTTCGTGTAACAAGAAAATGTGCTGAGACGCCAAAAACTCCTACTCCAAAAACACCTGAAACACCAAAAGAACTTCCTCGTACTGGTGCTTCTGAAGTAGTACTTGGTATGGTAATTACTGCAGTACTTGGTATTGGTATTGCTTACTACATCGCTTCAATGAAGCAGTTAAACAAACTTGAATCAGCTGCTAAGGGCAAGAAATAATCGCTAAGTAGAACTTAGTAGATAGACTAATTGCAACTGTATAAAAAATAAAGATAAACCAATCTTTATCGCACATTAAAAACTTTGAAAAAATAGTTTGAAAAACAACTATAGTACCTTATAGAACCTTAAAAGTATGACCAAAATAAAAATCTTTTGAGATGAGTGCATAGAGAATAATAGCGTGAATAAATTTATTATTTTCTAGACGAGATTTGATTTAATGAATCAAATATGATAAAATGATTCCTAGTTATTACTAAATAAGGAATATTATGAAAAAGGCAGTTGTACTCATCGGCGGCAAGCAATATGTCGTAGCTGAGAAAGAGACCCTACGGGTGGACCTCCTCCCGGAAGGCACAAAAGAGCTCGAAACTGGTGCTTTACTTGTAATTGACGGAGATAAAACCCTAGTTGGTACTCCTGAAGTAGAAGGCGTAAAGGTTTCAGCCAAGGTGGTAGAAGAGAAGGTTGCAGGAGATAAAATTCGTGTGATCCGTTACCACTCTAAGAAGCGTGTACATAAAGAAACTGGACACCGCCAAAAATATAGTTTAATTGAAATTACTTCAATTAAATAACGAAAAAGACTCCAAGACGGAGTCTTTTTTTAGTGTTTATGGTAATATAGAATTATATGGCGACGGTGATTTGTATAACAAACCAGAAAGGTGGGGTTGGAAAAACCACGACAGCGGTTAATCTAGCATTCTTTTTGGCTAAAAATAAGAAAAAAACACTTTTGATTGATTTTGATCCACAGGGAAATGCAACTTCTGGTCTTGGAATTGATAAGATGCCGTTTGAGGCGGATTATGAAAAAGAGGGGATTAGTAGAACTATGTCCGAAGTGTTGCTGGGTCAAAAAGAGTTAAGTGACATTATATTGAACACTAAATTTAAGGATTTAGATTTAGCACCAGTCACCCCGCAGCTTGCTAATGCTGAAGTAAATTTAGCAAAGTTGGATAAAAAATTTATTCAATTAAGAGAAGCAATAAAACGAATAAAAAATTTATACGACTATATTATAATTGATTCGCCACCAAGCTTATCGCTTTTAACTGTTAATGGAATGATTGCTTCAGATTATCTTTTATTGCCGGTACAGACAGAGTTTTATGCTCTTGAGGGTGTTGCGCAGTTGCTTGATTCAGTTAAATTAGTAAGAAAGGCAATGAATCCAGATTTGAAGTTACTTGGTGTACTTGCGACGATGTATGATAAAAGGACATCGCTTTCGGTACAGGTGCTAGAGGAGATTCGTAAATACTTTAAGGAGAAAGTCTTTAACTCATTAATACCAAGGAATGTGAGATTAGCGGAGGCGCCAAGCCATGGTGTGCCAGTAGGAGCTTATGATCCATTCAGTAAAGGCTCAAGAGCTTATAAAGATTTAGCTAAGGAAGTAATTCAAAGAGTAGAGAAAGGGGAAAAATAATGGCAGGCAGAGGTTTAGGTAGGGGGTTCGATAGTCTTATCCCTACAGATATTGTAGAGGATGATTTTGATATTACGGCTGGTGAGGATGCAAAAGAGAGCCAGTTGGTTAAACTTGATCTTGAGATGGTTGTACCAGATAAGGAACAGCCGCGTAAGGAATTTTCTGAGGAAGCCTTAAATGCCTTAGCAAGTTCCATTAAGGAACACGGTGTTTTGCAGCCGATTGTGGTGGTTCGAGAAGATGGCAAGTATAAAATTGTAGCTGGCGAGAGACGCTTTAGAGCGTCAAAGATTGCGGGCCTATCAAAGATTCCTGCAATCATTCGTACGATTGATGCTCAGAATCGCTTAGAACTTTCGATTATTGAAAATGCTCAACGTGAGGATTTAAATGCAATTGAGATGGCAACAGCGTATGCTAAGCTAAAGAGTCAGTTTAATCTATCTCCTGCGGAAATTGCGACGCGCGTGGGGAAGAGTGAGTCTTCAGTTATTAACACAATGAGACTTTTAAATCTTCCGGATGATGTAAAGAGAGCAATGATAGAGCATAATCTGACTGAAGGAGTGATGCGACCTTTGATTTCGGCTGATCCAGAACTAGTAAGGCAAATTCTGCCAATGATTATTGAAGAGGGCTGGACGGCACGACGAGTTGAGCGCTATATTGCTGAGAATAAAAAACGTAGCTCTACTAAAATTGTGAAAGAGAATGTATTTTTGCGCCAAGAAGAGGATTTAAGCGCTAAATTTGCAGTTAAGGCGAGAGTTAGGGGTAGGACTTTGACCTTAACTTGTAAAAACGATGAAGAACTAAAAAATCTGATCAATCGATTATCTGAGTAAAAAAGTTATTCAATCTTAGTTCTACAGAGAGGAGTGAAGTGGTGAGTAAAAAATTTATACAGAGCGAACGTATTAAGAAAGCTGTAGACTTTGCAACGAAAGCGCATGAGGGGCAGAAGAGAAAATCTGGTGAACCATATATTATTCATCCAAAAGCAGTAATGGAGACCCTTCTTGAGTGGGGAATGGATGAAGATACGGCAATAGCGGGGGTGCTTCACGATACAGTGGAAGATACTGGGGTAACTTTAGACGAAATTAAGCAAGAATTTGGTGAATCAGTGGCCTTTTTGGTGGATGGGGTGACAAAAATCAGTAAGGCAAGACAGGGGATGAGGGATATTGATACTTATCTGCCGGTGACAAGGGATAATCTTTTGCGACTTTTGGTGGCAACGGGGTCAGATATTCGAGTATTGATTATTAAATTGGCGGATAGATTACATAATTTAAGAACACTTTCAGCACTTTCACCGGAGAAACAGAAGAAGATAGCGAAGGAGACCTTGGAGATTTTTGCACCGCTTGCTGACCGCTTAAATATGGGGAAGTTAAGGGTGGAAATGTCTGATATTGCGTTCTCATATGTGGATCCAAGAAGGTACGAGGAATTGAAGAAAATCATTGAAACTCGTAATCAATCTGCGGAAAAAGCCTTAAAAAAGATTAAAAATGAGGTATCAGAGGCGCTATCTAAGGAAAAAATCAATTTTGAGATCAATGGAAGGGTGAAATCGGTCTATTCGTTACATAAAAAATTGGCTAAATACAACCAAAATATTAACGAAGTGTATGATTTGACTGCGTTAAGAGTGATTGTGGATGATATTACGAGCTGCTATTTGGTTCTAGGACTAATCCATAGCCTATACACACCGATGACGGGCAGGATTAAAGATTATGTGGCAGTACCGAAACAAAATGGCTATCAGTCGCTACATACGACGGTCATTACCCCTGATAAAAGGATTGTGGAGTTCCAAATTCGAACAAAAGACATGCATGAATATGCCGAGCGGGGCCTTGCAGCAAGTTTTTATTATAACGAGCAGAAGTTGACGGAAAGTTATAAAACAGGGAAGATTCAGCATCTACCAACCAACTTGTTATGGATTTCAGAGCTGCAGATGGCGGCAGCTAAGCTAAGAGATGGCCAACAAGTTGACTTAAAAAAGCTAAAACTAAATCTTTTTGCCGATAAGATCTTTGTTTATACACCTAAAGGAGACATTATTGATTTACCAGTGGGGGCCTTACCTCTTGATTTTGCTTATAGGTTACATTCGGAAGTGGGCGGACATGTAATTGGGGCAAAGATTAACGGAAAACTGTCAAATTTGAATACAAAATTAAAAAGCGGTGACGTGGTGGAGATTTTAACGAGTAAAAATCAAACAGTAAGAGCGAGTTGGTTGGATAAAATTATTACACCACACGCGAGGGCTAAGATTAAACAACAGCTAAGTCGAACAATCGAATCTATAGTTGGACCAAACAAAAAGAAGTAATTCTGCGTTTGTTGATTTTTGTATAAATTATTTATTTTTGAGCTGTAAATAGAAAGAGTTTATGCTTTTATTTTTAATGATTGACCTCTGTAAAACAAGACGAATAGTAGATAAAAAAGAGAAGTTTTTAGAGGATTTAAACTAAAGCAAAAGCGGAATACTGATGAAGATGAAACAGATAAAATTAGAAAATTATTGATAGAGTTTATGCTTAAATTTTAGTGAAGTTATCTCTATAAAATCATAAAAAAATGAAAGACGATTATGGTATAATTTGATTAAAATGAAAGTTAAGCAAATGCGGAAAAGAACAGACCTGATTAGGATAGTGCTTGCGCTTTGTTTTTTGATGATTATTTTAAGGGTATATTTTTTGCAAGTAATCGAACATCAGAAATATGTAGATTTGGCTTTATCTCAACAAATGATGCAGAATACGATTTTTGCGAAGCGGGGGGAAATTTATATGATGGATGGCACACAGACAACACCTGTGGTGATGAATGAGAAAGTTTACACTATTTCGGTTGATCCGTTTTTATTGAGAACTGAACAGGGACAAAACCGGTCTCAAGTTTTGACTAAAATTGATGGCTTAATACAGGGTTACGGGGTAAATACTTGGGAGAAGGTGTTTGCGAATGAAGCTTCACGATATGCGGTGATTGCTAGGAATGTGCCATATGAAAAAGCCAAACAGATTAAGGAGGCAAAAATTGCCGGAGTCTATGCGCAGGGATCAACGAAGCGTGTGTATCCAGAAGGCGATTTAGCGGCGCAGGTTTTGGGCTTTGTGAACGCGGACGGTAAGGGTCAGTATGGTATTGAAGGGGGATTAGATAAGGAGCTGACTGGGGTGAATGGTATCCTTAAAACGGTGAAGGATGTTAATAATATACCTTTGACGATTGGTAAAAATAATGTAAAAGTGCCAGCGCAGGATGGGAAGAATATCGTGTTGTCAATTGACCGTAATATTCAGAAAAAGGCGGAAGATGTAGTAAAGAGCGTATCTGATAAATTCCAGATTTCACATGCCTCGGCGGTGGTGATGAATCCAAGAAATGGGCAAATTTTGGCAATGGTGGGGACGCCAAGTTACGATCCGGCAGAATACGCTAAGGTGACGGATGCGCGAGTATTTCAAACAGACGTGACGATGGACGCTTTTAACCCAGCTTCGGTTTGTAAGACATTTGCACTAGCGGCGGCGGTGGATAGTGGGGTAATGACTCCTGAGACAACATATCTAAATACTGATCTTGTAACAATTGATGGATGGCCAATTCAGAATGCAATTAAGGGACACACAGGGGTGATATCTATGCAAGAGGTATTTACTTATTCACTAAATATTGGGTCGATTCAGGCGTTGAGGCTCTTGGGGGGATCAGAGACGGAGATTACTTACCAGGGGAAGGAAAAACTGTATGACTATTACTACAATAGGCTGGGATTAGGAAAATATACGGGAATTGAGCTTGCTGAGGCAAGGGGAACTATTGTGCCTCCAACGGATATTGACGCAACTAATGCGAGGTATGCAAATATGACGTTTGGACAGAGCTTGGATCTAACAATGATTCAGGTAGTAACAGCTTTTTCAGCGGTGGTGAACGGCGGTGATTACTATACGCCGACTCTAGTGGCGGGGGAAATGAAGAATGGGGAATTTGTGAGAAGCGAGTTGAGGTCCCGAGATCACCAAGCCTTGGAGTCATCGACGAGCGAAACAATGCGTAGAATGTTACATACAGCCAGATTGGTTTTTCCAAACGTAAAAGGGTATGACGAGGGGGTATATGTGGGCGGAAAAACAGGAACGGCACAGGTGGTGAAAAATGGTAAATACACATTTGATGAAACGATAGGTACTTATGTGGGGTATGGTGCGAGGTCAGAGACGGACTATCCGGAGTATGTGATTATGACGAAAGTGCGAGCAGATAACCGTGGATTAGATGGCGGAATAAATGCGAAGCCAATATTTGATGAGATTAGTCAGTTTATGGTAAACTATTTAAAGATGAGGAGGTGAGATGAGGGGTAATTTAGACGGGAATGCTTTATATGGTCTGCTTTTGGCACTAGGAAGCTTTCTTATGGCAATGTTTTTGACGCCAATTTATACAAATTTCGCCTACAAATATCATTTTTGGAAGAAACAAAAAAAGACTACGGTGCAGGGTGATGCTTTGCCAGTGATGACAAAATTGCATGAGCATAAATTTAAGAGAGTATTTCCCACGATGGCGGGGATTATTGGGGTGATTGTGGTAGCGGTAGTTACTTGGTCATCTAACTGGAATCGTGCAGAGACCTGGTTGCCGCTTGCTGGTTTTTTGGGAGGGGCCTTAGTGGGGTTAATTGACGATTTAATCAATGTGTTTGGAACTGGTTCTGGTGCGGCGGGCTTGAGGGCGCCGGCAAAATTTTCGATGATTACAATCGTGGGGCTAGCTTTAGGGTGGTTTTTTACTCATAAGCTGGGCTGGACTAGTTTACATATTCCATTCCACGGTGATTTCGAGCTTGGTGCAATTGTAATGATGTTGCTATTTGCCTTCTCGGTAGTTGCAACCTCGAACGCGGTGAATATTTCGGATGGGTTAGATGGTTTGGCTGGTGGTCTTACTATGATGGCCTATGGCTCGTTTGGGATTATTGCGTTATTTAGGGGACAGATTGCCTTATTTGCTTTTTGTATGACAGTGGTTGGTTGGCTGCTTTCCTATGTTTGGTTTAATGTACCACCTGCGCGTTTTATGATGGGGGATGTTGGTTCGTTTGCACTAGGGGCAGGGCTCGGAGTAGTGTCGATGATGACAAATTCGTTCTTATTGTTGCCGATTATAGGTCTACTGTTTGTAGTGGAAGCTGGTTCTTCGTTAATACAGATGACTTCTAAACAACTATTCCACAAAAAGATATTTTTGTCGGCGCCAATACATCATCATTTGGAAGCAAGTGGTTGGGGTGAGGCTAAAATTGTGATGCGTTTTTGGGTGATTGCTGGAGTGATGGGGATTATCGGTGTTTTTATCGCGATGGCTGGGGGAATTATTCCTTTATAGAAAGAAGTAATTATGCGCAAACATCAAACAGACAAACGAATCTTTATAGCTACTTTTATATTAGTATTAATAGGAACGATTATGGTAAGTATTATCGGGCCTTCTTATACTAATATTCAAAATATTGCGTATGGGCGAAATGATGATCCAAACCAGACTTTTAAGAGCCAAATTTTGTATGTGTTTTTAGCCTTCGTTACGATGATTTTCTTTTTGAGATTACCTTTAAAGCAGACAGAGGGTGAGGGTGGGAAACATAGGAAAATATTAAATATGACAAGTAAGGCACCTGAGATTTTAATGTTTGGTAGTTTAATTTTGTGTCTAATAATGTATATCAGCTCGCTGACGGTGGAGCTGCCGTTTGTGAGGTGTGCACTTGGAGCATGTCGATGGCTGAATCTGGGATTTTTCCAGTTACAGGCGGCGGAGCTAGTGAAATTTGGGTCATTATTTTATTTCGCAAAGATCTGTACGGAATATAGGGAAAAAGGTGGCTTCTCTGGGAAAAAGGAATGTATGGCTTCTCGCGGCGATGGAACGTTAAGGAATAATAGATACAGCTATCAAAATAAAGTAAGAGTAAATAGCGTTAAGGGGCAAAAGAATAAAGCGAGTGAATTGATTGCTGAGGTTAAGGGTGTTCTTACTAAAACGGAAGGTAGGGTGTTTTGGCTGAAGTTCATCTTAACTTTAGGGGTGGCTGTCTTTTTCTTGGTGGTAGCACAGAAGGACTTAGGTTCAGCTTTGCCATTAATTGCGATGGCTCTGGCGATGTTGCTGGTGAGTGGGGCGAGATTGAAATATTTCTTGATAATTGGAATGGTGGGGGTGGTCCTGGCGGTACTGGCGCTCAGCTCACCACACCGACAGGAACGCTTGAAGGGGTTCTTGCAGGGTGATTCTTCGAATGCTTATCATATCAATAATGCCTTAATCGCGATTGGATCAGGTGGTTTATTCGGTGTTGGTATTGGAAATAATGTCCAGACGGCGGGGTATTTGCCGGAGTCTATTACCGACTCGATGTTTGCGGTGATTGGAGAAACAATTGGTTTTGTGGGAATTTCTGTGGTGTTGTTTTTCTATTACATGCTTCTCTCAAGAATTTTAAAAGTTGCGGACTGTACAAAAGAAAGCTATTACCAGATGATTACGATTGGAATTTTTGCCTGGTTGGCCGGACATGTGATAGTGAATATTGCGGCGATGACTGGGCTGGTGCCGCTGACTGGTATTACATTGCCCCTACTTTCAAAAGGAGGTACGAGCTTAATTTTGAATATGGCAATTATTGGTTTGGCATTGAATATTTCACAGTACACAATGAGAGCAGATTTAACGGACGCGGAAAGGAAATAATTTTCTTATGAAGGTATTAGTAGTTGGTGGTGGATCGGGTGGGCATATTACGCCTGCAATGTCGGTGATCCGCGAGCTACTTTTAAAATATCCAAACACGCAGGTGGAATTTTGGACTGACCGTAAATATTACAAAAATATCCTAAATCTGGCAAATGAAATGTCGGTGGGATGGGGTGAGGAAGAAGAGAAAAGTCGTAAAAACCGACAGTATATTCGTGTTCGTAAGGTGTTTGCTGGGAAATTTCGAAGATATCACGGTTTGAAGCTGAAAGACTATTTTGATCAAGGAGCGAGAACCTTCTTTGATGTGGTGTTTGGTAATATTGCTGGGGCCGTAGGTTTTTTAATGGGGCTGACCCAGACTTTTTTGAGGTTAATAATAAAAAGACAGCGACCGGACGTAGTCTTTTTGAAGGGTGGATTCGTTGGGTTGCCAGTTGGCCTCGTGGCTGGGGTGCTTGGAATTCCTTATGTACTACACGAATCTGATGCGGTCTTTGGTTTAACTAATCGTATTTTGATGAAAAAGGCGGTTAAAATTGCGACTGGCGTACCGGTCGAAACGGAGAAATATAGTGAGGAAATCGCAAAAAAAATTGAGTGGGTGGGGATTCCGGTGGCACCAGAATTTATGCCAGTGTCGATTGCGAAGCAAAATAGCTTAAAGCGGGAATTAGGGTTTAACTCTAGAAAGAAGCTGGTAGTAATAACTGGGGGTTCGCAGGGGTCAGAACACTTAAATATGTCAGTGAGTGTGATTCTAGAAAAATTATTAGAAAAGGCAAGTGTGGGGCTGATTGCTGGGCGAAAATATTATGACACAATGTTAGAGCTGAAAGACTTTGAAAAATGGAACAGGGCAAAATTGGATTCAGATTTTAGAATGTGGAATTTTTCTCCTAAAATGAGTGAAATACTGGGCGCAGCAGATTTGGTGGTATCAAGGGCGGGTGCGACAACCATTACGGAGCTTGCGGCTCTCAAAAAACCGGTCATTTTGGTGCCTTTTGAAAAGTTGCCTGGCGGTCATCAAACAAAGAACGCTGAAAGATTGAGTAAATCCGAGGCAGTAGAGATGGTGCTTGATAGCAAGATGATGGATAAGCCAGAGTTATTATTGAACAAAATTTTTAAGTTACTAGATGATGATGAAAAAAGAGAGAAACTGGCGAACAATTTACATGAACTTGCAAAACCAGAGGCATCTAAACGCATGATGGAGATTATTGTGGAGGCGAAAAATAAAAAACGGGTGGAAAATGCATGAGATTAGGTAGGACGATTGCGGGAAACCGGGACGTAGTTGAGAGTGAGCTCGCGAGACAACAGCTACTTGAGAAGCGTGAAAAGAAAAAGAAAGTACAATTGCTATTACTTGGTATAGTAATTGTAGCAACGGTGGTGCTTGGAGTGGTAATAATCCAGAGTGCAGTAAAGAAAGTTCCGGCGGCGAACCAGAAGAAAGTTGAAACGATAAAATATACACCTACGGTGAGTATTATCGATGAGGATGGTTCAAATTTTATAACCGAGCGAACAAAACAATACGTGGGGTTGTTTGAAAAAGATGCGAGTGAGAGCGGGCTGAAGATAATAAAAGCCATTATCCCGGCGGGTAAGGCGCGAGAGGTGGATCTGTATTTTGAGGGCCGAGAGGAATTTTACAAATGCAACTTAGACCGAGGAACAGCAGAGACACTAGAGGATATAATTAGGATGATAGGATTCCTGAAAAAACAGAACCTGAAGGTGGGCTATGTGGATGTAAGGATTGAGGGGCGTGCTTATTATAAGACAATATAGGGGGTATATAGAGGGGGGGTAAACCGGAGCAAAAGTCCGGTTTTTTGTTGGTGAGGATCAGTTATGGAAAATAGGTGAAGGATAAAGCCTTAAAATAGTAGTAATTCCTGTTCGGTTTTTAGATGCTAGGGAGATAATTTATTTTGCAATAATTAATTAAAAATACAAGTACCTAAATGATTAAAACACGTTCGGTTCAAGTTTGATGTGTTCGGATTTTTATAAAATGAAAGTGATAATATGCAAGAGGGAGGAATTAAAAATATTAAAAAATTTATAGGGGAGAGCGGAAAGTTTTACACAGTTGTGGAAAAGTGAATAAATAAAATGCTACAAAATAACAGGGGTGAGATTACAATGAATGAGTTGTGGATAACAGGGGGATATTTGCATAATATATAAACATGTGGAAAAGTAAGTTGAAAAACTTGGAAAAAATATTTAAAAAGCACTTGCATTATGTAGTTAATGGCGCTAAACTAAGGTCAGTGGATAACAAAACAAAAACCACAAACAAAAAGATTAAAAACAATGAGTAATCAAGCGAAGAAGAATTTAGAAGACAATCAAGATTATGAAGTAATTCGCTTGGTAAAGAAGAACAATAGTTAAAAGCGGTCTTTTTGGCACATTAAAAAATGTTTGAGGTCGGTCAACTAGGAGTCTTGGCGCGCGTTTAGGAAACGCGTCATCAAAACCATTAGTACATCTATAAACACCTCCCAATTAACTCAACAAACAACCTACACAATAAGTCTCTCAACGGTTATAGTCATATATTTAGTTTTGCACTGAATAAAACTATAGCAGCATTTATTGTTTAGAAATTTTAAACAAAAAACATACAAACACAAACACGCTGAAATTTCTAGTTGAGCGATCTCAAACTAAAGAGCTTCTATATAACAGAGAATATAAGTCTTTGATATAATAGAAGTATGGAAGAGCTTCATAAACCAGTGTTACTATCAGAAGTTCTCGAGACTTTGCAACCGAATCCGGGTGAATCATATTTAGATTTGACGGCGGGATATGCAGGTCATGCGGGAAAGATTTTGGCGGTTACGCGGAATTATAAAGAATCGGTTTTAGTGGACCGAGACGAGAATGCAATTAAGGTTCTATCAGAGAAGTACCCTGAAGGTGAATTTGATATAAAACTATTGCATGAAGATTTTTATAATGCGGCGCAGTCTTTAATCGAGTGTGGAAAAACTTTTGATATGATTTTAGCTGATTTTGGGGTATCTTCACCGCAACTGGATAATTCAGAGCGAGGTTTTTCATTTATGCATGAGGGGGTGCTGGATATGCGAATGGATCAAACACAAGACTTGTCAGCGGAGACGATTGTAAACCACTGGTCAGAAAAAAGGCTAATTGAGATTTTTGAGCAATATGGAGAAGAATCATCGGGGCTGGCTAGAAAACATGCGAGAGAAATTGTGTATAACCGGCCATGGAAAACTACGAAGGAGCTGGCGGAAGCCTTAAGTCCGAAAGGATGGTATGGTAAGCACCCAGCAACCAAAGTTTTTCAAGCAATCAGAATTGCTGTTAATGAAGAATTAACCTTGATTGAAAAAACTTTACCGTTGATTCCGAAATTACTGAAACCAGGTGGACGCATTGCGATAATTACTTTTCATAGCTTAGAAGATAGGCTGGTGAAACAGTACTTTAAAGAGGTAAGTTCACTGGGAAGGGAATCAGAGCTAGAGATTTTAAATAAAACACCAATTGTTGCGGGCATGGATGAATTAGTTATCAATCCAAGGGCTAGAAGCGCAAAACTGAGGGCAGCTAGAAAAATTTAGTAGACAACTAAACTAGACTGAACGGGGACGGGCCGATGGTTTTTGGGATGATAAAAATAAAAATAAAAAGGAGGCAATATGCCAAAGCAAATCATTGTCAAAAACTCATCTCGAGCACAGAAAATCAAAGTTAATTTTCGCTAGGGAAAAATAAATAATCTAAACTTAAGTCTTTAAGACCTTAATTTTGGATGCATCAGACCCTTCGGGGTCTGCTATCGGGAAACTTTCGGAAACGACGGCGTCCCGACACGGTTGTTAAGTCAACTGGGATAAGTGTTTAACAAAAAAGATATGACCTTCCCGAAAGCTCTTATTAGCGATGCGGTGGTGCGGCTAATAAGGGATTTCGGTCTATGACGGGGTAAATTCGCTAAACGAAGGCACTCCGACCCAAAAAACAAAAAACAAAACAAAAAAATAACAACAATTAAAAACTCTAATTAAAACCTTTATTTTTGCTGAGAAGATTTTAGCGAGAGTTTTTTTGAAAACAAAAAAGCGAGGAAAACAAATGCAGAGTGGAGCGAGAACTGTGCGACAACAGGGGTTTGGCAATTTACGTGGAATGAATATGCGCAATGTGAGCGAGCGTCCTCGGACTAGTTACCTTGCGAATGCAGTGAGCTCTGGATATTCACGTAATCGCAATACGGTGCGACATCAGGCGAGGGGGATTGGGCGAATTTCAGCAATTGCAATTTTAGTAATCGAAGTATTTATGATTGGCTTATTTTATGTTTCTGAGCAATCTAAGGTGACAACTTATGATTATAAAATGAGTGCAATGGACGCGCAGATTGCAAATCTAGAAGCAGAACGTGATGACCTTAAGGTCGAACAGGCAAGACTTAATTCGATTGCAAAGAACGCAAAGTCAACCGTGGCAGCCAATATGGAAACTGCTCACGTGGCTGGTTATGCAGATTAGTTTAAGCTTATTTTAAACTTTGGCATTTTCTTATTCTCTATAAATATGGTAAAATAAGAGTAATTTTTACGCATTAAGCCTGTTTCTTATGATGGGCAAAAACAGGGAAGGAGAAAAATGGCGGAGACCCAAGAGAAGATCATTCAGATCGCAGGCTCAATCACGGTAGATGAACTAGCGGAGGCGTTAGGGCTTTCGGTGACCGCATTAATCGGGGAGTTATTTAAGCAGGGAATTATGGCGACAATTAATCAGCGCCTAGATTTTGATACTGCAAGTTTAATAATTGACGAATTAAAGTTGGAAAATGTCAGATTGGAACGCAAAAATACTGCGACAAAAACCTCGAATTTTCACAGGGAATTATCAGAGAAGGCGGTTTTGCGCCCACCAGTAGTGGCTGTAATGGGTCACGTTGACCACGGCAAAACGACACTACTGGACTCTTTGCTACACAAGAAGACAGTAGAGGGGGAGGCTGGAGGTATTACACAGCATATTTCGGCTTATCAGTTAAAACATGATGAGCGTTTGATTACCTTCTTGGATACACCAGGGCACGAGGCCTTTGCGGCGATTCGTCAACACGGTGCAATGTTAACAGATATTGTAGTGATTGTGGTGGCGGCTGATGATGGTGTGAAGCCACAGACAATTGAGGCGATTAAATTTGCGCAGGGTGCAAATGCGAAGATTATTGTAGCAATTAATAAGATTGATCGTGAGGGGGCGGATATTCCACGTACAATGGCTGATTTGGCGCAACACGGTTTGCAGCCAGAGGAGTGGGGAGGGGATGTGACGATGGTGCCGATTTCAGCAAAGCGCGGCGACAACTTGGACAAATTACTAGATATGATTCTATTGACTGCCGATATTGAAGAATTGAAGGCAGACGTGGAAATTCCAGCAGAGGGGCTAGTAATCGAATCACACATCGAGATTGGTAAGGGATCGGTGGTTAATTTATTGGTAACTGGTGGGGAATTAAAGACCGGAGAATTTGTAGTAGCTGGTAGCGTCTATGGTAAGATTCGTACAATGATGGACTTTAGGGGGAAGCCAAAGGGAAAAGCTACACCTTCAACACCGGTAACAGTAACTGGTTTTAAGGAGTTACCAAACTTCGGTGACCGCTTTATTGAGGTAAAAGATGAAAAAACAGCTAGGAAGCAGGCTTTATTAAACGCACAGGCGGAGGCTTCTGAAACGGCTTCAGCAAATGTGACCTCATCTGATCTATTAAGGATGATGAATACTGCAGATAACTCAAAAGTCTTCAACGTAATTATTAAAGGCGACGTACTAGGCTCAGTGACCTCTGTGGTGGATTCATTAAAGATGATCGACACAAAGGGCGAAATTTCTCTAAATATTGTGTCTTCTGGGGTTGGCGATGTGACGGAAAATGATGTTTATATGGCTGAGGGGGATAATACAGTGATTTATGGCTTCAATGTAAATATTCCAACGAATATTGTGAAGTTAGCGGCAAGAGATGGTGTAGAGATCCGTAATTACCGGGTAATTTACGAGTTACTTGATGACGCAAAACAGTCAATGGAACAACTGCTTGATGATGAGGTAGTCGAGGAAGAGACTGGTGAAATGAAGATCAAGGGAGTCTTTAGGACAGAGCGTACGGCAATTATTGCTGGTGGAGAAGTTTTGACTGGTCGCGTTAATGCAGGAATGCTTGGTCGCGTCTATCATGAGAAAGAGCTGATTGGCGAGGTGGAAGTGGATTCAGTGCAGAAGGAGAAAATGCAGGTCAACGAGCTGGTGGCTGGTGAGACTGGTGGTATTGCCTTTAAGCTGGAGAAGAAGCTCGTGATCGAGATTGGCGACCGTGTGAAATTCTTTACAAGGGAGCTAAGGAAGAAAAAGCTTTAGAAGATCAATCGATAAATAAGGTACCTAATGTGCCTTATTTTTTCTTGCTACACTGTTCGGTTTTTGTTCGGAGATAGGGAAACAAACAAAAAGCAGTTTTTTAGAAGAATTATGGTATTAAGATTTGACCGGCGGATGGGCGAATTTCTTTACGAAAAGAGATGGGGAAAGGTTCAGACAAGGGAAAGAGGAAAAAGTGAATTTTGGCTTAAAAATCCGTGAAATCTGACCAAAAAGCGAGTTTTCACAGAGAAATTTGTGAAAAAATGGGTGCTAACAGGGGTGGATCTGAGCTCGCAATTCTGGAGCTCTTCTCCGGGTTTTCGGAATTACTGAGAATTGCACGAGTTCTAACAGATATGAGTGGCAGTTTATAGGTATATTTATAGACTCGCAAGGGTTTTAAAATCAAAAATGAAGTGTTTTCCTGCTGATTTTTTATCTAATATAGAGAGACAAGCGAGTGGATTAGTTTGGGGTAGATGTTTGAGCTAGTTATGTGGGGTTAATGGTAGTATGTAGATGTATATGTGTTTTTATGGGTCCGGCAGGTTTCTTGATCTAGTGTGTCGTAAAATAGTTATTGTACGACATTGTAAATATGGACAAAAAACGATTAACTATACGTTTAAAATAAATTAAAAATTGGATCACGCGTAAAAAATGGGTTGTAATGTAGGAGTCTTTTATGCTATGTAGTCTTCCAGTAAGCTCTTCTATTATTCTTCTGGAATTTGACGCCATGAGAGGCTCTAGGAACTATGTTAGTGGTTTGGAATAGATAATTTATATTGACTCTTTCCTGTTTAATATAAGGGCGATTGCTGCGGTAATTGCAGATAATAAGTAGATAACAGGGGTAGAGAAGAGCATGATTAATTTCTAACAGGGGTAGAGAAGAGTTGATTCTTAAAAATAAAAGTAAAGTTATGAGACGATAAAAAAACACCCCTTGAGGGGTGGTTTTTTAATGGTGAATAGAGAAATACCCACTATCTGGGGAACTGTTGCTTCCCTGTAGATTCTGACGAAAACCGTTTTCACCTAATTGATGCTTCCCTGGCAGATTTTGGCTGGTTGCAAAGCCGGGATGTCCATCATGAAGGTCGGAAGCGAAGTTTGTTTTATGTGGGGCCTCAGTAGTGTGTGAAGGACTGACGATCGGAGTGAGTGGCACTGATTCAAAATTTGGCTTCTTTTTATTCTTATTAAAGGGTTTTTTATTCTTCTGGTTGTGTTTTGAATTACTAATATTAGTATTTCCCTGCTCCACGGGCTTTTTAGTCGTTGTCTTTTCCTGTTCGCGGGCTAATTCTGTAGCAGACTTGACACCATTAGAGGTAATTGGTGTAACGGAGTCCATCTGCTTAAGGACATTACCTAGGTCCTTGAGGGTTATTGAGTCCTTCCCTGCGGCGGTATTAGGTGAGATTTTCTTAAAGGTTTGATAACTGGGTTCTTTGATGAAGGCAGGCTTAGGCTGAGCGGGGGAAGTGTTTTGAGCCGTGGCGATTTCTTCTTTATGGGACTGGCGGCCAGAATCGGAGAGTTCTTTCTTGTATTTTTCACTCTGTTCGATAGTGGCACGAATTTCAGCCTCGACCTCGGCGCGAGCTCTAGAGAAGAGATTGCGGGAGTTGGTGATGATTGCGTCTAGATTGTCTGTGGAGGCTTGGGGGATATTGAGTGTGGTTGCAGAGAAGGCTGGTGCTTTTTCGCCATTAATAATCATGGAGATCACAAAGTGACGATTGTTCATTTGGATTAGATCAGAACTGTCAAAGGTTGGTTCAAATTGTTTGACCAGTATTGGTGCGTCATCGGCGGAAACACGGAAGGAGATGGTGGTACCGACGTTGCCAAAGACGGCGTCACGTACGGAGTCGGTCATCTGAGCAATGTACTGGTTGGCCACGGTGAGGTTTAGGCCATACTTGCGGGCTTCAGAGAGAATGACGGAGAATGAATCAGTAGCAAAGTTTTGAAACTCATCAACGTATAGATAGAACGGGCGGCGTTTTGAGACGTCTGGTATATCTGAACGAGACATAGCAGCAAGCTGAATTTTGGTAACTAAGAAGGAGCCTAGGATGCCAGCATTGTCTTCACCGATGAGACCTTTTGAGAGATTAACGACGAGGATTTTTCCTTCATCCATGATCTTGCGAACATCAAAGCTGGAACGTGGCTGACCGATAATATTGCGAATGATTGGGTTAGCGGTGAAGGCCCCTACCTTATTGAGGACTGGAGCAATAGATTCGTTGACCTGTTTTTCGTTCCACTGGCCAAACTCTTGTTTCCAGAATTGAAGCACTGTTACGTCGGTACAATATTCAAGGGTCTCCTTGCGGAAATCTTTATCTGTGAGGATACGGGAAATATCTAGCAGGGTGGAGTCAGGGCGATCAAGAAGAGCTAATAGGGTATAGCGGAGGATATGCTCAAGGCGAGGACCCCAAGAGTCGCCGAACATGCGTTTAAGTACGCCAATAACTTCAGAACAGACGTTGGGTTTTCTGGTAGGATCAGAAAGCTCAAGAGGGTTAAAAGCGACTGGATATTGAGTGTCAGCTGGATTAAAATAAACAACGTCTTTAATGCGATTTTGGGGAATAAAACGCAGGTTATTGACTGCAAAGTCACCGTGCGGGTCAATGATGCAGTAACCTTGATTATAGAAGATATCAGAGAGAGCAAAGAGTTCTAGGAGACCAGATTTACCAGCACCAGTCTGGCCGATGATATAGACGTGCCTAGAACGGTCTTTTCTTAACATACCAAATTGGTGATTGATACCACGGAAGTTGGTGAGACCAAAAGCGGAGATGTTTTCATCAGTGCTAGCGATACCGGTAATGAGAGGAAGTTTGGCTGGTGGTTCGGCAGTTTTGGAGGTTGCCCAGACAATGTTTGGTGTTTCAACTGAGGTGTGTGGGAGATGATAGACGCTAGCTAGCTCGGAAATATTGAGGATAAAGCCAGGATTTGTAAATTGACGCATTTTGTAGGCGTCAAGATCTTCCTTATTGAAGCTTCCGCCAAGCTGTTTGAAACCGTTGAGGTTGGTGGAATTGAACTGCTTAAAAGTGCCGACAAGAGCCTGCATGTTAAGTTTGGCGTTAATCTCGCTGTTACCAAGATAGGCTAGGCGGATTTTAACCTCGTACCCAAGTTTGGTAGCCTTTTGTTCGGCGGCGCTAATCTGGGTTTTAGCTCGCTCGGAAAGTTCGATCTTAGTGTCAGAGGCAGTACCGCCAGCTGGTGGAGTCCAAAGAGCGGAAATAGCCTGCAAAATCCAGGTAATATCAATATTGAAGAAGCGGAAAGAATTTTTGCCAGATTTAATAACTTTGATCCAGTTGTCGGTATCCTTGTGCCAAGAGTCTGCGATTGGGCGAGTGAGGATTTGAATCCAGAGCTCTTCAGAATGGTCAGAATCTAGTTTTGCGAGAGTGCCAGTAATACCGGCCAAAGGATCCACCTCAAAACTTTCAAAAGTTTTAATAGGGAGGGCGGTGTTTTCTGTGAGTCCTAATTCTGCCGTATAGATTACTTCATGTTTTTCACGGTTATCGACGTAATCGTGGTCAATGGTATAGATTTGAACGGTTGGATATTGAGCATAGATTTGGCCTTCAACGAAGCTCTGTAAGGTCTTTGGAGTCCAGACGTAGAAGCGAATTTGGCCGCCAGTACTGACGACTTCAAAGCTGAGATGTTCTTGAACACCGCCAGAGCCTTTGAGCGATTCGGAGTCACGTAGGATACCATGTAGTGAGGCAAACATTTGTTCGGCGGAGAGCTCTTGTTTGTCGTTAGTTTTTGGAATCTCCAGCATTAGAAGTACGGAGTCAACATTAAGAACTTTTAGTTGATTGATTTTTTTGTAATTACGGTAGGTTAAAATGCCTAAAATAATTACAATTGGAAGCCAAATAATTGGCATTAAAAGAAAGTGGAGAATTTCAATGATCATATCTATAGTTTAGCATAGAAAAGAACAAAAAGCTTATCATTTTGGGGACGTTTTAAGGGGGAGATATTTATTTTTCAGCTTTTGCGACGGTGTAGGTATTTTTGTCGACTCTTTGGTAGAGTTTCTTGTTTTGGAGATTAAGCAAGACGGTGGTTTCCTTAACCTTGCGAACCTTAAGGACGTTTTTTACTATTTCTTCCCTCGTGAGTGGAGTCTTAGCCTCCTCAAGGATGCTGGTGATAATCTGAGAGACTGTTCCCTTTTTGTATCCCCAGTCACGTAGGGCGTAGATGCCACGGCCAATAAGAACAAAACGGGGATCTTTAATTAGCTCGTTGTGAATAGCTTGCAGAGTGACGTCTTTTTTACGGAACTTGGAAGAAGAAATGGCACTAGCGATATCATTAAAATGCATAGGCTCTTTTTTGTTTTGTAAGATGACATAGATTTTATCACGGATATTTTTTGGATTGACAGTTGGCCATTTTGTGAGACCCCACTGGTCGTCTAGGGATGATAATTGTTTGGAGATTGATGCAATGGCGCGAATATAGTTAGGGTGCTCATAGTTTAGCTGATTGTCAAGCTCTTCCAAAGAGAGGGGGGCTTTCTTATTTTTAATAAGGGCGACAATCTCGTCAATTTGTTTTTTGATAGTCTTTTCGTCACCGTAATCGGAAATGCCAATGGCGCCATAATATTTTTCAGTTTCCTCAATTAGAGTGAGGCTGGCGGAAATTTCGCCGAGAAAGATGAGGTAAGATTTTTCAAGATTAGTTGCTTCATGGCCATAGATTTTGTTAGTTAAGACGGAAATTTTAGCAATTCTTCCCTCTTCGGTGAGGTTTCTGATAAGAATTTTTTCGGCTGCAGCAAGTTCAGGAATTTTACCATCTTCGGCGGCGATACGAAGTCGAACGATAATGGCTTTTTCAAGTTGCCTAACACGTTCCCTAGTGATAGAGAGATAATCGCCAATTTGTTCAAGGGTCTCACGATCGCCGCTTAAACCAAAGCGACGAGAGATAATTTCTTTTTCACGATCTTGCTCAATGATGCTCAAGCTGCCCTGAACGGCTGCTTTGATCACATCTTCGTATTGACCCATCTTTAGATCTTCTTCCCTTCTCCACCACTGACTAATACTGAAATTTATAGTATAATAACATTAAAATATAATTTGTCAAGTAATAAAATATTAATAATACTGACTTTGAGGTATGCGGTCTTAACTTACTTTCTTTTAGGTTTTTATGTTTTCTATTGTACCATAAATTTTACACATATCCTAATTAGTTTTATATAAATATAAGAATAACCATTTTTATGGTGTGGTATTTTTTGTGCTTAAAGTAGAGATGAGAGGTGGTAAAAATAAGTCTATGAGTATGTTGTAGATAAGATGTTTGAAGGAGATACAAAAATATACCCTATACTGGGTATATTTTATAGTTTTTGACTAGTTATTTTTTGTGCTAGATTTTTTTGGTTGCAGTCTTTGTTGTGGCTTTCTTAGTGGTAGATTTAGTAGCCTTTGTAGCCTTTGTAGCTTTTGCTATCGTTTTCTTGCGAGTTTTGGCGGTTTTAATGGCTGGAGTGGCCTTACTCTGGAGTAGTTCAGTAGCTTGCTCTAAGGTTATAGTTTTTGGATCGAGATCAGCTGGTATTTTGAGATTATTAGGGCGTGGACGTCCTTTACCAGAAGCTGGTTTAATGGCGGGGCCTTTAATATAGGGACCAAAGGGGCCATGAATAATTTTAATTTCACCCCAGTCGGCAATAATTGAGGATTTCTTCTTCTGATAGAGCTGATTAGCAAGCTCAAAACTAATCGTATAAGGACTCTCTTCTTTGTTTGCACGATTTAATTGAATATTGTAGTTTCCAGCTTTTAAATATGGGCCAAAGGGACCATTGGCGGCAATAAGTTCGGTGCCGTCATCAGCCTTACCAATGAGTCTTGGTAGTTGAGGGAGCTCAAGCTGTTTTAGAGCTAATTCCAAGGTGATGGTTTTGACGGTTTTCCCAGCTGGTAACGGAGCAAAAATTGGCTTTTCACCAGCTTCTTTTTCGTTTTCTCCAAGTTGGATGAAGCCACCATTACGACCAATTTTGGCATAGACTTTCTTATTAGTCTTGGGATCAACACCGAGTTCGGTGGCAGAGTTGTAGCGATTTGCCATAGCGGAGGCTCCTACGGTTTCGGCAAATGGGGTATAGAAGTCTCGAAGCATCTTGAGGCGGGTTAATTTATGCTCAGCAATCTTATCAAGCTGTTCTTCAATACCGGCAGTAAAATCATAGTCGACAATATTTTCAAAGTTTTCGCAAAGAAAGTCGGAGACTAATTCGCCAACTGGGGTTGGCAGGAGCTTACCTTTATTAGCGCCGGTCTTTTCTTTAAGAGTGGATTCGGTAATAGAATTTGGAGCGGCGCCATGATCGGCAACGCTAACTTTGCCATGTAGAACTATTTCCTGGATCTCTCGCTCAGTACCTTCTGATTCGCCTTTAACTACATAATTACGCACTTGGATGGCGTTAATGATGGACGCGTAAGTGCTTGGGCGACCAATACCTAGTTCCTCAAGTTTCTTAACGAGAGAGCCCTCAGTATATCTTGCTGGTGGTTTTGAATAGGTTTGTTTAGCAATAAGATTATGAGTATTGAGATAGTCTCCGACATTTAGCTTTGGTAAGAGGGTGTCCTTATTTTTGCCGTAAACTTTGAGAAAACCATCGAAGATAACTACTTCACCTTTGGCATTAAAGTGTAGGTCGGGATTTGTTGATGGAATAATATCGATATTAGTTTTTGCCACTACGGCATTTTTCATTTGAGTAGCTAAGGTGCGGGTGCGAATGAGCTGGTAAAGCTTTTTTTCATAATCATTTTTACCAGCAACTTCTTGCGCGATATTGGTGGGGCGAATAGCTTCGTGGGCTTCTTGAGCGCTAGCGTCTTTAGTGTGGAAATGACGAGTCTGAAGGTAACTTTCACCAAAAGTTTGTTTAATGTAACTGGAGATGGCTGAAATGGCGTCTTTCGAGAGATTAAGAGAGTCGGTACGATGATAGGTGATGAGACCAGCCTGATAGAGTCCCTGAGCGGCAGACATAGTGGTTTTAGCGCTGTAGCCGAGGCGGCTATTGGATTCAATTTGCAGGGCGGCGGTGGTGAATGGGACTGGATTGGCTTTAGTTCCCTCGGTCTGTTCAATATTTTGTACGATAAAATCAGAGGAGGCTAGTTGAGAAAAAAGATTTTTAGCCTCATCTGGAGTTTGAAGAGTGGATTTTTCTAGGTTAGCATCAAAAATTTCGGACGAATTCGGATCGGAAACGTTGGCGGCTTGATTGGAGAATTTACCGGTAACTTTAAAAGTTGATTTGGTGGAAAATTTTTCAATTTCACGTTCTTTTTCGACGATCAGACGGAGCGCTGGCGATTGAACGCGGCCAGCGGATTTGGCACCAGGTACTTTTTTGCGAACAATATCAGAAAGATCATAACCTACAAGCATATCAAGAGTTTGGCGGGCTTGTTGACTGGAAACCATATCCATATCGACGGTACGAGGGTTGGCGATGGCAGATTGCAGAGCAGTTTTGGTGATTTCATGAAAAGTAATGCGATGGGTAGATTTGGGGAGTTTAAGTACTTCAAGTAAGTGCCAAGAAATTGATTCCCCTTCGCGGTCTTCATCGGTTGCGAGCCAGATAGATTCGGCCTTTTTAGCTTCTTTTTTGAGCTCAGAGATGATATTTTTGTGATCTGGGTCAATTTCATAAGTAACTGCAAAATTATCGTGAACATCAACTTTGGTATCTTTTCTGATATGACCAACGGAGGCTAAGACCTTGAAGTCTGCGCCGAGGTATTTTTCAATAGTTTTGGCCTTGGCAGGGCTCTCCACGATAACTAAGTTCTTTGACATATTTATATATTAGCACGGTTGTCAAGAGTTGGTTGGTATGGGAGTGGAAAATAATTTGAAATGTTACTAAAAATAAGAAGAAAAGACTTGGCAGGTGAAAAAACTTATGTTAAAGTATAGGTAGAGTGAAGGTTTTCTGGCAGCTAAATACAGAAAGGATATTTTGCTGTGGGAATAAAAAAACAAAAACCTACAAATAAAGGTATAAAGATTGTTAGTGGTATGTTGGCTGCAAGTTTATTTGCAATGCCAGTACTACTACTTAATGGTGCACCAACCTCGGCGGCTTCACAGTCTGCCACAACAACGGTTAATGTGACCATTGATCCGGTGATTTCGATTACGGCTTCACCAAATATTGAAATGGATATTACTCCAACCACCTCTGGCCAGTTTAGAACTGCGAATGGCAATGTGGTGATTTCAACCAATAACGTAAAAGGTTATACGACCTATATTACTTCAAGCACAACTGAAACCAGCTTAAAGCAGCCAGCTGCAGCCGGTGTTTCAGCTGTTATTCCTACAGTTTCCGCAAGTGGAACCACTATTTCTGGCAATGGATGGGGCTGGTCAAATAATGCAACTCAGTTTAATCCAGTAAAAGCTACCGGTACAACCGACAACAGCGCAGTCTTTAGCCGCACCACGGCTGCCACTCCAACAGGTGATAATAAGACCCTAACAATTGGCGCTAGTGCAACAACAAGCGTACCATCGGGTACTTATTCAAATACCTTACTACTTACTGCCGTAACAAATAACTAATAATATTAATATTGCGAGGAAAAATATTGTTAGTTTTGGCTGTTGAATAGTCTTATAAAAAGGACCCCGTGTGGGTCCTTTTTGCATAACGAAAATATATTGTAATTCCCCGCTGGTTTAGTGGGGTTTTTAAAAAAACAATCAAAAAGCCCCAAGTAAGGGTGGGCATCACTTGGGGCTATTTGACCCTACAACGCATCTCTTTGATACCGGGAGATTCCCCGGAGCGTGACCCACCTCACTAACTTTGGGGCCCGCCGGTTATAGGGGTTGCTATGTTCTTAAAGAATGAACTTTCATAGTGGAGGTAATACTAATTGACTTACAACCGATAAAAGAAAAATTGTAAGTTGAAAGTCTTTTAAGAACACGCAACTTCTGTTATATTGGTAACAGAAATTATGATTTATTTAGGTGCGGTGTAGAGATCGTGCCTTTTTTGTGCTTCGACCTCTAACTTATTGAAGTATACCATACAAAAATATATATGTCAATACTTAAAACTAAAGATATTAAATAATCAAGTAAAAAACGGAGGGTATTTGTATGGAAATCAATAGGATTACACCTGAAGATACGCAGTTTACGGCGCGTCTTTCTACTATTGCGCTTAAGCCTAAAAAGTTGTATTACTATGGAACATTGCCGAGTATGGATGAAAGGTTTAGTGAGACTGAGGCAAGATATGCATTTGAGAGGAGAGGGCGACCGAGGACTGTGGCAGTGGTGGGCGCAAGAAAATGTACTGATTATGGGCGAGAACAGGGCTATAAGATTGCTTATGAGCTTGCTCGGCAGGGCGTAGTGGTGGTTTCAGGTTTGGCTTTTGGTATAGACTCGGTAGCGCATCGGGCTGCTCTTGATGCGGGTGGAGTGACAGTGGCGGTATTGGGCACGCCGATTGATCAAATATATCCAGCCTGCCACAAAGGACTGGCAGAAGAAATAATTCAAAAGAAGGGCGCGGTTATCTCAGAGTATCCAGAGTGGTGTGAGGTGTTAAGAGATGAGAAATTGGTAAAAGTTTTACAATCACAGTCGGGGCGAAAGGCGGCTTTCTTGCAGAGAAATCGGTTGATTTCTGGCTTATCGGATATTGTGATTGTCGTGGAGGCGGATCTAAGATCGGGGTCTCTTAATACGGCACATCATGCGTTTGAACAAAGTAATTTAGTATATGCGGTGCCAGGGGACGTGACGAGAGAGGGGTCGAGAGGATGTAATAAACTTTTGGGGAGAGGGGCGGTGGCTTTTTCGGAGACAGAGGAAATACTACTGGACCTGGGGTTTAGAGTTAAGAAAGCTGTAACGCAGAAAAAAGGGATTTTAAAGGGAGATTCGGAGGCGGAAACGCAGATTTTGGAAAGAATACAGGAAGGAAGATCGGATGGGGAGGAAATATTGGAGGCGATACAAAAGAATGGGGTAATGATGACAGTTTCTGATTTTACAATGGCAATTTTTAATCTGCAAATAAAGGGGCGGGTTAAGGCGCTCGGCGGTAATCGATGGATGCTGATTGATTAGGAGAAAAAGAAAATGGAGAATAATAGTTTACCTAAAAGTATTTCTAATGCGGATACGGTGAATATTTTGGCGCGAATTGATAAATTACGTAAGATCCATGCATTAAATGTGGCAAATCGGTTCAATTTAAGTTTAACTGAAGTGAAGATTATGGGATTTATCAGATGCAACGAGCTTCGGCATGGGTTAAGTGATATTTTAGAATGCCATAATATGGGTGAAACTTCGGTTACGCGTTCGATTTCAAGATTAGAGGAACGATCATATATACGTCGGCGCAGTCGGCAGTTTAATCAGAAATGTGTGGATTTAACGGTGGCAGGAGAAGGTAATTTTGTGGCAAGCTATATCATGTTAGAGCAGAGGAAGTATCTAGACGAGATATTTAACGGTTTTACACATGATGAAAGGGTGATGATGGGGAGAATGCTTTGGAAAATTGATCGAAATGTCAGACATGTCTTGATGAAAAATAAAATTAAGCAGGAACATGGCAAAATGGGATAAAAAATGACGGAGATCTATGATAATTCCGAGATGCGATGCGCGGCCTCAGTTAGGATGTTTGGTAGTAATTCCCTTTCGGTTTGAGTGAAATGACCAAGGACAAAATTAGTGTCACCGATTTTTTGGCGTAGTTCTGGGTTGCCGGTGCCAATGCGGAGTCGTGGATAGTCGGTAGTGTGAAGATAATTGGTTAAAGATTTGAGGCCGTTATTGCCACCATCACTCCCTTTTTCACGAAAGCGTAATTGACCGAACTCAAGGTTAAAATCATCACATATGGCTAAAATATTGGTCGGATCAATCTTAAAAAAATTAGCACACTCCTTGGCAGCAAGGCCGACTTCATTATAAAAGGTTTGCGGTTTAAGAAATATGATGTCATTATGCTTTGCCCAGATAGAATGGAACTTTTGACTAGTCTGCCAAGATAGTCCGTGTGATTTAAAAAAATAATCTAAAGCAAGAAAGCCGATATTATGCCTTGTAAAATCATATTCGCGGCCGGTATTACCAAGGCCAATAATAAGTTTCATATAACAAATTATATCCTAAAATGGAAAAAGCCACCATAAAGGTGGCTTCAAAAGGAGAACTTCATTCATTTAAAAAATGTGAAGAAGTTTAGCGAAGATTTTGGTTATCCGGATTTGTTGCTTTAGGCTGTTACTTTTATGATTGTCTAGCAACGATTGCCTGAACAAATTCACTACGAACTACCTCAATGTCTTTAAGCTCGATTTGAGCAACCATTGGCAGTCCTGAGCATAGCTGTTTGGCATAGGATAGACCGTTATTCTGCTTGGAGAGGCCATGCTGATGGACTTGTTTGATGTCGCCAGAGATGATGACTTTAGAATTCTTAGCAATACGCTTTAACAGCATATCAGCTTGGTCAGGTGTTTGATCTTGGAACTCGTCATAGATGACAAACATGTTGGCAAAATCAAGACCGCGTGCAGCTTCAACAGGTATATTCTTAAAATGCTTGTTGTATAACTTATCGCTTTCGGTGCGGATTGTGTCCTGTGAATCTTTAAGATTGCGTTGCTTGTCACAGCTATTTGGGGTGTTTTCCAAGGTTTTACTAATCTTGCCATTGGTTAACTTAATGTAATTTTGAATGGCATTCTTAATCGGAGCAATGTTTGGACCAATCTTGTCATCAAGATCACCAGGCAAGAATCCAAGTGTACGTTGAACGTCGATGCTGCAAGGTACAATTGTAGCCTGTAAGAATTTTCCCAGATCACACGCTTTAATGGCACCAAGTACCGAAAGGAAAGTTTTGCCAGTTCCAGCCGAGCCGGTCACAAAAACTACAGAAATATCTGGATTAGAGATGGCTTCGGCATACATAGCTTGACCTTCGTTTTTAAGTCTAATCCCAAAATTCTTGTAGTGAGTGAGGTGCACGATTTTGTCTGCCTTTTGGTCAAAGCGACCGATATGAGCATATTGGTCACGCGCGGGGCTGATAATGCCAAGATCATCCAACTCAAGGTTAGGAGTCATACTGATAAACTCGTTGGCGATGAGCTCTGGTTCGTCTGGAAAATATTCCTGCCAAGTTTGATGATCGATACCATCTTTTGAAGCGAGAAAAATATTGTAAAAATCAGGCGGAACGATGATATCTCTTCTGCCAGTATAGAGACGCTTTGTAAACTCGAACAGTCTAGTTTCTATACCATTCGCACGGGCCAAAATAGCGACAAGATTATTGCAAGTCAATATTTCAACTGTCGGTTTTTGCTGAATTGTACCATACTGATCATCGGTCAATCCATCGGCAGATGCTTCCTGAAAATCGATTAATGATTTTGCGATCTGGTTTGCTGCCGAGATTAGCTGCGCGGTGCGAATTTCTTGGTGCTTGGTTTGAATCTGAGGATACTTATTTTTCTGACGAAGATATCCTGAGTCAAAAGCTAAACCAAGGAGATCTAATTCGGCGCCCGATACATTAGCAAAAACTGAAAATAGTGTGTCAGTCTGGCGGAAATAGATAGCTGAAACCAATTCTCCGTTTGACTTTTGGTCAGTTTGATAGTCGGTCTCAACTAATAACTGACGTATTCTAAAAAGTAAATCCTTAGATGTAAAACTATCAAGTCCCTCTTGTTGTTTTTGCTCATCAAGCTCCAAAATAACAGAAACTGGAATGATAAAATGCTTGCCTGTAATCTGCAGATTATTGTCTGCGACCTGCCAACCCTGACTTGTCGGAATGATTTCTGGACAAGTTAGCAGAATACTTTTATCAATTAAGTAGACTGGATATTTCTTGCCTAAATAATTAATAAGGTCACATTCGTATATATTACGAATAAACATAGTATTGCTGTGAGCTGACAGCTTGGTCTCCATCTTTTTCATGGGATCCCTCCTTTTTTGTAAAAGAACTTAACTTGGCAACTTTCGGTATTTGTTTTATCAAACAGCGGAAAATTACCGATTACTAAAAATAGGCATGATACCTACTTGGAGATATTATTGCATAAGAATCAATGAATGCAAGCATTAGAGGGATTATGAAGAATTTGACAAAAAACAAGAAGGTAGCCTTTATTAAATAGAGGGTTTGGGGTAAAGATTAGTCTTGTTTTTGATTACGATAGGACTTGCGTGGGCCGCTGGCACGATCATTGTGGAAGGAGAAAATAATTGGGGTGCCAATGAAAGGATAGATCTCACGGATTTTGCGCTCCAAATAGCGCTTATAAGACCAATGCAAAAGCTCCATTTCACGTCCGTGAATAACAAACCATGGAGGGCAGGTGTCGGTCTGAGTGATATATTTGAGCTTTGGATGAGTATTCTTAAGACCAGCTGGGGGGTGAGAAGCGGTAGCTTCACGCAGAATTTTATTAAGATCAGAGGTTTTTACTTCGGTGTGTCTTGCGATGTCGATTTCGGTAACTAGCTCAAATAATTTGGTGACATTTTTGCCGGTTTCAGAGCTGGTGATAAGAACAGGAGCAAAGGATAAGAAATTATAATCACGTTCGAGCTGATTTAGGATATGATCAATCTCAGTGTATTCGACGGTTCTTGTTTTATCTTCAAAATTGGAGGTGACAGGGGTGGAATTATCGAGAAGATCGGCCTTAGTTAAGACCATAATAATTCCCTTGCCAGCTTCAATAATTTGTCCAGCAAGAGATTGATCGAGTTTAGAATGTGGCTCTTTTGCATCGATCAGTAGGGCACAGATGTCGGCCTCTTCGATGGCTGCAAGTGTGCGAATGGCAGAGAATTTTTCGATACCGACTTCTCGTTTGCCAGGCTTCCTAAGTCCAGCGGTGTCAAGAATTTCAATAGTTTGGCCTTTGAACTTGATGCGAATACGATTGATGTCACGAGTGGTTCCCTGTTTGGAGCTGACGATGGCTTGTTGTTTTTGGCCAAGGCGGTTAAAGAGGCTGGATTTTCCAACATTTGGGCGGCCAATGAGGGCTAATTTGATTAAGGGGTTGCCATTTTCATCAAGATTGATTTTGGATTCTTCGGCGGCTTCAGCCTTAGGCGCGATCTTGAGTTCTTCAAAGATATGATATTTAAGGGCAGAGATACCAAAACCGGTGGTGGCGGAGGTCTTAAAGATCTCAGTCTCCTTAATGCCAAATTTAAGATATTCAAAAGGTTCGAGAGACTCTTTGAGGTCGGACTTATTAAGAATAAGAAAAACTGGCTTTTTGGACTTTAGTGCAGAACGAGAGATTTCAAGATCACGAAAATCAGGATATTTTGTGGAGTCGACAGTAACAAGAATGAGATCAGCGACCTCGATGGCGTCTTCGATCTGATCTTGGATGGAGGCCTCGAAGTCATCTTCTGGGTTTTTAAGACCGGCGGTGTCAATAAGGGTGAAAGCATTGTCGATTGTCGCGACGACATTATCGCGAGTGGTGCCAGCTTCACGGGCAACAATGGCGATATTTTTATGAGCCAGACGATTTAATAAGCTGGATTTACCAGCGTTAGTTTGGCCAATTAGTGCAACAATAGGAAGCTTCTTCATACATATATTTTAACATAGTTTACTATACTTGTAAAATACAAAAAATATGGTGTAGCTAGAAAAAGAGCCCGAAGGCTCTAGGAAATTTGCTGATTTGGTGATTCCGGCGGGAGTCGAACCCGCGATTTTCTGGATGAGAACCAGACGTCCTAGACCACTAGACGACGGAACCAGTACATTAAAATTAACATTTTATGAATAAAAAGGCAAGAGAAAAAGGCCAGAGTCTGCAAGAATGGGGTTTTATGGACTAGTCACAGTCGAAGGTGCGGTCTTTATAATCTAAATCATCAAGTTCAACGAAGGCGCGTGGTTTGCCGCTCATGCCAAGATCAAGGCCATCATTCTGGCGACGAAAATCTTCATCAGACATGTTACCGAGATTATCTTCATCACCCTCATCTTCGAGATTATCGTCATCGGTAGGATCGTTAATGTCATAGGCGGTGTGATCAAAATAGTCGGGTTGATTGGCGCCAGAGTCCCAGGAATCTGCATCGGTGTCGACGGTCTCTTCAAGAACCTCAGACATTTTACTATTTGGTTCGCCAATATTGGTATGATATTGACCAGTCATGCAAAACTCCTACTTAAGTTGACCTAATTATAACAGATTTAGGATTTAATCGTAAGTAATCTTGCCATAGCTTTCAGGGATAGCAGAAAGCCAAATGCGACCAGGTTTAAGTTTAATTTCTTCACCCTGTTGGTTTTTGAAAACAATCTGGGATTCTCGATTTAATTTATGCCAAGTGCCTTCAAGAATGGTGCCATTTTGAAAGATATAGGCTGATCCAGAGCCAATAGTGGTAATGTCTTCATGGTAGTGATCGAGGGGGCTGGTGTGCTGTTTAACCCGCATAACAATTACAACTTCAGGGTTTACTTGAGTGGGTGTTCCACAATCAAGAGCGGGGGTTGGTTTGTTCTTAGTATTTTCGCAGGTATAGGAAAGGTGTTTTTCACCATTTTGGAAGCTACGTGCATAGGTATTGGTATTTGAGTTGTAAAGATAGTCAACATTAAAACTAGTTTGCCAATTAAAACGAATATGGATATTGGAGACTGTTTTGTAAGTGGGATTAGTCGACTGATCCTGTTCGGTTTGTTCGGTTGACTTTTCTACAAGTTGTTTTTGGGTAAGAGATTCTTCAGGGGTGAGTCTTGAAAAAGATTTAGGGTAAGAGCGTTGATCGTTTTCTTTTTGGCGATGAAAATCGGCGAGTAAGGGGCCGGAAGTCAAAAGATTATTGGGGACATAGTAGCCGGTAAAACCTGACCTTGTCCAAATGCCAGTGCTGCGCCACATATAGGTGTATGATTCGCTGAGGTGTTTGTATCCAGTACTAACAGCCGATAATGCATCGTCAGCGCCACCGGCATGAATGATAGTACAGTCGAAGGGCGAAACCCAATCAAGATGATAAACCCGAAGCGAACGAATGGGGCCAATGGCGGTCTGATTAATTGGATTTTTAAAAATGGCTGCAAAACGAGTGATGCCAGCTTCGGCAATAGCTTCAAAAACGATACTAGCCTGGTTTAAGCCCGTTTGTGGCCTGGCTCCGTCCATTCCATTAGGGATCTGAATGCAGAAAGTGGGCTGAGAGTTAATTTCGTGTGCCGCCTGTTCAGCCTGTTTGATGCTGAATTTCTGAGGCTGACCGTCATGACCTAAAATTGGATTACCGGAAGCATCATACTGAGTGCCTGAATGAGAAATGGGCTGTCCAGTGAGATTGTCATAAAACCAGGTAGGTGTGCCTTCGACTTCGGTTAGCTGATGTTCTACGGAATTAATGGGGACGGTTGATTTTTTAGAAAGAAGAAAGATGGTACCGATAATAATCGAACTTAGGATAAAGATAGTAATGAGTCCGAGAATAAACTTTAATGGCAGAGGCTTTTTAGTTACACTATCAACCTCTAGCTCTTCAATTTTCTCAAATTCAGGATTTGAGGATGGATGTTTTTTTGAATTATTTTGTTGGGGAGAATGATGTAATGTTCCCACTTAGAGCTCCTTTAGTTATTTGAAAGAGCGGTGCGGACCTTATTTAGTCTTGCGAGTGTGCGGTTTTTGCCTAAGACATGAAGGGTGAGGTGAAGGGCAGGACTAAAGGCTGCAAAGCTAACTGCAATACGGATAAGACTGAAGAATTCAGCAGGCTTTTTCTCAGTTTTTACAAGTAGGCCATTGAGGAGGTTTTGAAGGTTATCCTCTGTCCAGTCGGCTTCATCGACATCGTTCAGAACTTCGATGGTTTCGGTTAGTAGACCAACTAATTCCTGCTCAGAGTATTTTTTGAGGAATTTGCTACTAGTGATCATAGAGAGGTCGATGGTTGGATCTTCAAAGAAATAAGTTGTCATCGTGCGAAGATCGGAAAGAGTTTTTAAGCGGTCATAAATAATAGCAAGAACCGACTTTTTATATTCAATGGTTTCTTGTTTGGCGGAAGCTGGCCAGAAGTCAATTGGCTGGAATAGATCATAACGGGAGAAATCTTCCGAGCCTGCGGTTTCACAGGTGCGAGCAAAGAGCTCGTCGATTCCCTGTTCGGTGGCAATTTTACGAATCCACTGACCGTTCATCCAGAGAATCTTTACTTCATCAAAACGGGCACCCGAGTTCTGGATGCGATCGACTGAGAATTTTTCAATAAGCTCTTCTAGTGAGTAAATTTCTTGTTCAGTGCCATCATTCCACCCGAGGCAAGCAAGGTAATTTAACATAGCTTCTGGTAAAATACCGTCGTCGCGATATTCAGTAACGGACTTAGCGCCATCGCGTTTACCAAGTTTTTTGTTGCCAGTTGGGGCAAGAATATGTGGTAGAGAGACGAAGAGGTGTCTTGGAAAATCAAGCGCGTCATAGAGTGCGAGATAATTTGGGGTGCTGGATAGGTATTCAACGCCACGAGTGATATGGCTGCATTCCATGAGAGTGTCATCAATAATATGGGCAAAGTTATAAGTTGGTAACCCATCTTTTTTGATTAAAATAATATCGTCGCAGACTTCTGGTCCGGTATGAATATCGCCCATAACCTCGTCATGCCAACTGTATTCTTTAGGGATAGTTTTAAAACGAATAGGCAATCCTTCTTTCCACTCTGGGGGGTTTACTGGACGGTGGTTACGATAGAGGTATGGAACCTTTTTTGTCTCGTCTTCCTTACGATAGATATCGATCTGCTCGCTTGTGGTATCATCGGCATAGGCTCGACCATCAGCAAGGAGTTGTTTGGCCCATTTAAGATAAATATCCTTTCTAGCAGATTGTATGTAGGGGGCAAAGGGGCCATTTTTGATGGGTCCTTCATCCCATTCTAGGTGGAGCCAACGCAATGTATCAAGAATTAATTCAGTGGCACCCTCGACAAAACGAGCCTGATCAGTGTCTTCAATACGAAGAATAAACTGTCCACCGGCTTGTTTAGCGATTAGAAATGGATAAATGGCGCTCCTAATATTGCCGATATGGATGTAGCCAGTAGGGCTCGGAGCAAAACGGGTGCGAATTTTTTTCATAATAATTCTAGTATAGCACTTTTAGCTACTAGAGAGAAGTTACTAAAGAGAGGTAACGATGTTTTTGATCTGTTTTTTAGTAAGTTCACCATGTAAATTGGTGATTTTGTAAACGATGCCAGCGTTGACCCAGGCAGCATTGGAGCCACTGATATAGATTGTGATCCCCTGTTCCTTGATAGTAGTAAAGTCTTCACTCCATTTTGGTTTGACAAAACGGTTTAGTAGAGCGGTGCTATCCCAAGGAAGTTTTTCTTCAGTAAGGGTGAATTTGGCTTGGTTAGGGCCTAGAAAATCCATAGCAACGCTGTTATCTTGCGCAGTATATACACCGGAGAGACGGTAGTCGCGAGGAACATAGCTAGGATAGGTAGCTTGGATACCAGTTTGCATGGCGGCAACTTTGATTGAAATATCTGGCATATTAGACTGTACAACAAAGAAGAGTGCGGCAACGACGGCTGAGGAGCAGAGGAACGCGAAAAACACGCGAGCACCCTTGTTATGCTTAGCTAAGGTTTTAGAGGAAGAAGCAGTTTTTGTCTTAATAGAGGCGACTGGCTTGACGGCGGCGTGTGTGGTTTTTGCAGCTTGTTTTTCTAGATGATCTAGTTTTTGCATGCGGCTGAAGGCGGATTCTACTGAAGTGGCGGTCATATTAGTGGCAGGAATACTAATTGGGGCGACGGCAGGGCGAGAAGAAAAGCTAGCCTTTTTGGTCGATTTAATAGCAGCCTTTTCGTGTTTGGCAAGCGCCTTGGCGCGTGCATTAAGGAGTTGGCGTCTCTTGAAAGAATCAGTGAAAATTGGGGTTGGTTGAACAGTTTGATTGAGGATAGATTGTTCTTGTTCAGATACGAGAGAAAAAGCGCGATCCATTCTGGCCTGATGATCAAAAATAGGGGTGGAGTCTTTTTCTTCCAGATTGATTTGTCGGGTATTTTTCTCTACCGCAGGAGTATTGTCGAGAACCATAATTTTCTTTGGTTGTGGAGTATCGATAGGGCGAGACATTGATGATTGAGAAACGGAGATTGAAACAGGCTTTTTAACTGGAGCTTCTTTAGCAATTTTATGCTTGAATGTAATATTAACAGAATTACTATCTGTAGCTTTTTGAACCATTCTTTGCTCAGCGATAGGTTGAGGTTGGTTGGAGGCGGATTGAGAAAGAGAGCTAACGCGTGGAGCGTTGTTTTTTAGTTGACTCTGAGGGGTAGTTAAGTAAGAGGCTGGACGGCGAACATAGCGACGATTCAAAGTGGCAGATGCTTGAAGATTATGGTGAGTTTGCCTACTTGAAATGTCTTGGGTATATAACTGTCTTTGCATGTTTATCTTGTCTTCCTCACTCTTTTATTACGCTTGTCTTTATTATAAACTATACCGGTTTGGAAAATCAATACTAATTGCTATCATGCTATAATAAACTCAATATGGATATTGAAAAACGTAAACGTAATAAGCTAATTAGAGTCATTTTTGTAGATATTATTATGTCACTGGCTGTGGTGGGGTTGGTCTTTGTATTGGTGGCTGTAGTTGAAGGATGGAGATTGGGGGCTAACCTTAAATTAGAGCAGAATGGGATGGCGCAGATTGAGTCGTTACCAACTGGAGCAAAAGTGGTAATTGACGGAAAGCAGGATTTTAATGAGACAAATATTTCGAAACTGCTTTCGGCTGGTGAGCATGAAATCACACTATGGAAGGAAGGTTTTGATTCTTGGACTAAGAAGATTAGTATTACGTCAGGACTTTTAACACGTTTAAAGCACCCACGTCTATTTAAGAAGGAACGCACCACGGAAGAAGTGGCCAGTTATCAAGATTTACGTTTTGTTTATGCGGCACCAGATCATCGAAGCTTATTAGTGGCGAAGAATAATACAACAAAATGGCAGTACATTACAGCACTAGGTGCGGATAAAGTTACAATAGAGGAGATTGATGTGAAGGGGATTTTTGTCGGTACAAGCGACGGTAAGTTCCCTGGTGAAATCTTACAGGTAACATGGAATGATACTGGCGAGAAGGTCCTGATGCAGGTTAAAAATGGTGAAACGGTTGAATGGGGCGTGCTTAGTTTAAAGAAGGTTAGCGAAAGTGTGAATCTTTCTCAGGCAATTCTAAAATATACCGAAAAAGGAGCCGACAAGAAGCCTGAGACGACGACCGAGGCTAGAGTGCCGGAGGGTAAGCGAATCTTAACGCAGGCGGTAATTAGTGATGCGACGGCTAGTAGGTTTATTGCATTAATTGATGGTAATTTGAGAGAGATTGACACCTCAATGAAGACATTATCGGAGAGTTATTTGAAGAATATTGCTAAATTTAGAGCCTCTGGTTCACAGATTATTTATTTAACTAACGCTGAGAAAGACAAGCGTCAGGTGGGAATTTATCGTTTAGGAGATAAGGGCGGTATTGATATTGAGGTGATTGTACGATCAAAAAAAGATGCGTCTATTGGTTTAGCGATTTCTGAATTTGACAGTAAAAAATATCTCTGTGTTACTGTGGATGATCGATTGGCAGTTTATAGAGCAAACGAATATCCGACTTATGGAAATAATGACAATAGCTTTGAAAAGATTAGTGAAGAGAAGCTGGGATTTGTGCCAAGCGAATTGATAAAATCGGGCAATGGCGAATTCTTTATTGCGAAAAGTGATAAGAAATTTATGATCTATAATCTTGACCTAGAAGAGTTGAGCTATGTAGAACATCAAAATAATAATATTGCATGGCTAGATTATTATCTGATGTTTGATGTGGTGGATGGAAAGATGGAAGTCTTTGATTTTGACGGAGCTAATCGTCGCACTATTTTGAATCAAGACGTTGTCGCCGGGTTCGATGCGGTAATTAACTCAAATAATCGTTATATGTATTATGTGACAAAAACGGTTGATGGATATAGTTTAAAGCGAGACAAACTAATTTAGAATTAAATATAAAAATAGTCCTCGAAGGGACTATTTTTATAACTAGAAAGTGTCAATTTGTTTAATTTATTTAATTTGATTGTCCGGTTAACCAGCGCCAGACTCGATCGAAGAAGGAGCGCTCGTTGGCTGGCAGAACGGAGTTAGTGTTTTCTGTGGTCTCAGGTTTAGTTTCAGCAACAACTGGAGCTTGGGTTTTATCGTAAGTTGGATTGATCTGTTCAGCAGTAACTAGTAAACGATAACGATCGGTGCCGAGTGGAGTACAGGTAATGAGGGTGAGTAATGGCTTATCTGTCGGGTAAATAAGTGCGGCAACATTGGTTGGCTCAACGGTTTCGCGTTTAAAAACCTTGTAGGTATAGCGAACTGAGTTGTAGTTGATGTAGATTAGGTCGCCATCAATAAGTCGTTCAAGGCCAGAAAAGATGAATTTATATTGGTTATTACTATAAATATCACCTGCAGAGTGGCCTGAAATAACGAGGTTGCCGATTTGTCCTGGCATAGCATCGGCGCCGGGGATTTTGAACTGAGCAACACCACGATTCATTGCGTCGTTAATAGTAGCAGGGTCGGTGGCAAGATTGTAAAGAACCGGAACGTCGACGTTAAGTTTAGGGATAAGCAGGCGAGGGTCGGCAGTTGGAGCTTCGGAGACAGTAGGATCAATGGCGGTAATGCCAGTATCTTTAGTGTTTCCTGGTGCAATATAAGCCATGATTGGTGCAAAGATTAAACGGTTATACTGTAAGAATAAGATGAAGAGGACGGAAAAGATCCCGGCAAAAAGTGGAACGAGTTGCTTATGTCGTGTTGTCAGCTTAAAGCTGGAGTTGGCCTTTTGACGAATTTTTTCGCGCAAACTAGTCTCAACCTGTTTGGACTCTAAACTATCTCCGGTGATATTGTCTTGAGAAAGTTGATTTTGCTCGGCGGCTGCTGCGCTAGAGAATTTAGTCTTTTCGGTTTCGATATATTTTTGAGCAGCCTTGGCATAATATTCGCTGTAGTATTTTTGATAATAATTTTGCCAATCAGAATGATATTTTTGCCAGTTATTAGTCTGGTTATTGAGGTTAATAGGAGTCTGTTTGAGTGAGCTGCGATTTTCGGTATTGTATTTTTGAATTAGATTACTGCGAAGAGTTTGCTCGCCAAGAATGCGATGCTCTACTTTGTGTTGATTGTTATGAAGAAAAGAGAGGGCGGCAAAAGAACGACTGGTTTGCTGTAATTTATTTAGTGGTGAACTTTGGGCTGGAGAATTTTGAGAAGCAGAAACAGGGCTGTTGCTAGAGTAAGCAGCCAGAACTTTATTGCGAGCGAGTTCAGTAACGGTCTGTCGTTGTCGATCGCTAGAAGATAGCCCACCATCTTTTGGATTCATATATTAATTATAACATTGAATTGACGGGACTCACTAAACTTATAGCGAAAATTGGTTTTTATGATAAAATAAAACAGAGGGCGAATGGCGGAATTGGTAGACGCGCCAGACTCAAAATCTAGTTCCAGCAATGGAGTGTGGGTTCGATTCCCACTTCGCCCACCAAAACGGCTTATCGGCCGATTTTTTTATCGTTCGTTTAATTAATCTTTAATTTATCAAAAAGAAAAATTATCTCTAAAAAAAAGAATCGTTTTAAAAATATAAATTAATAATAGTTCTTTATTATGTATGGTATTATGAGTTTAGTATGGATGGTGATAAAAAAGTTATTTTTTGTGTTAAATGCGGGCGGAAGAGTGATCTTAGATCGATGTATTGTGCTAATTGTGGACAAAAACTCATAAAACCAAAGACGAGCGTTGAGAATGATGATGAAATAAATAATAAAAATTATGAAGAAAACAAAATTACACTAGAGAATATGTCCTCAAAAATCTCAGAGGCCGTTTTCATTGTGGCAAAAGTAATAACGAAAAGTTCGATGCTGTCACCATCCCGACCTAAACAACCAACTACAAGGGATATGTATTCAACGGAAGTTTTTGTTATTTTGAATGGCGAGTTGAATAATGTATCTGGTGTTGTTGACCAGGTAAAAAAGAAAATATTAAAAGAGTTTGGAACTGATATAAATATTAGTGATGTAAAATGGATGACAAGAACAAATTTATCTAGTGGATTGAGATATAGAGGTTGGAACGCTGCCTTTAATGGTTGTTCTTGGTATATGTGGCCATCAAATGGATCTACTATAAAAACATTGATTGATATTAAGTATGTAAATGGGGTTTTGAAAAGAAAAATAATTAAAGGAGACATATATACTCAAAATAGATTAGAAATTGATAAAAAATCTGAAATATGGGAAATTGTGATAATAGTAGCTGCTTGCTGTATTTTTTATATTTTATACTTACTGAGTAAGTGAATTTATTTTTGTGAAAAGGAGGAGTTATGTCATTTTGTTATAATTGCGGAAAAAGAGTTGATGAAGATTCGAAATTTTGCCAAGAATGCGGAGTAAAAACAAGTAATTTGACTAAAGAACCACAAAAGCATGGAAGCAATCTTGGTTTTTCTGACCTACTTGGATTCGTAGGAGCTATTGGGATTATTATCGGAGGATGCCTTTTAATAGGTGGATTAATATCCGTTCTGATGAATCCGATAGTAATCAAAAAAGCCTCTGAGGGTGGTGGCACTATTTGGGCTATAGGCTATCTTGTTTGGATGATATTTTATCCTACGGGTTTGATACATAAAAGTTTTACTATAGGATTAATCAGTCTATTGGTAGGTATTATCTCTTTTATTTTGGCTGAAAGAAAAAAATAAAATGTTGATGATGTAAATATAAATAAATGGTCATAGTTTTAAGTTGTAGTTATTTTTGATGACTAGAGAGATTTTTTATTAGGAGTTATGGATCATATAAGAATATAAAACTTTTAATTACGGTGACCTAGAACTTGTTATTTGTTATAATGAAAACAGTTTTTTGGAGGTGGTAGAAATGGAAAATAGAAAACAGATTAACCGTAGTGTAATTGTGATTTGTGGCGTGCTACTAGGAGTGATTTTGATTGCTTTTGGTGTTTACCAGAATATGAATTCGGAATATTCGAAACTAAATCTGCCAACAGCTGAAAAAATACAGGCGGAGATAAAAACTAGCTATCAAGAAATAGATAATTTAAGAAAAGAAATGCTGGACGAGTATGAAAAACACGGAGAATCGGCTGAATATGGACTGAAATCCAGACAAATACAAGAAAAAGAGGTGCTCCGGGCAGATTTAGAGGAAAGATTATTAAAAATTAATAACCATGAATATGATGGAGTGAAAAATGAGACCATGGGGAGATCTGCGCCACTATTTATCGGAGGGATTTTAATAATAGTTGTGTCATTAGTAATATCAGGAGTATTATTCTCAATCGAGCAGAAGAAAAAATAATTATGGAAGAAGTGAAAAAAGAACAGATTATAGTAGGGCTTAGCCAAGAGGAAGTAGAAGTAAGGAAGGCAGCCGGACTGACAAATAAGGCAGTGGAGGCTCCCTCGAAAACAGTCGGAGAAATTATCGCTTCCAATGTTTTTACGTATTTTAATTTTGTCTTCTTGTTACTTGCGGCATTACTAATTTCTGTACGTTCATTTCGGGATTTAAGTTTTTTGCCCCTCATTTTTATTAATTCCCTGATCGGTATTTTACAGGAATTAAGAGCAAAACAGATTTTGGATAAATTGACGGTCTTGAGTGCGCCGGAAATCAGAGTGATGCGGGATGGTGAAGAGAAAATGATAAAGACACATAATTTGGTGATGGATGATGTAATGGTGCTGACCGCTGGCTACCAAATACCAGCTGACGCGATAGTGATTGATGGTGAGGTGGCGGTAAATGAGTCGCTGTTAACTGGAGAATCAGACGATATTGTAAAAAAGACTGGAGATGAATTATTTTCTGGTAGTTTTGTGGTTTATGGTAAATGCTACGTCAAGGTGACGAAGGTGGGGGCTGAATCATATGCGGCAAAATTAACTATGAAGGCGAAGGCAATTCGCGTAGGTGAGCAGTCGGAGATCTTAAGGTCACTAAATAGCTTTGTGAAGTTGGCAGGTATTGCGATTATCCCAATTGGTATTATTATGTTTGGACAGCAGTACTTTTTGCACAGTGCAACAGCAAAGGTGAGTATTCAGGCAATGGTGGCAGCAATTATGGGGATGATCCCAGAGGGACTATTCCTGCTTGCTTCGGTAACATTGGTACTTTCTGCGGTGCGTTTGGCTCAGAAAAAAGTTTTGGTTCATGATATGAAGTGTATTGAAACTTTGGCACGGGTAGATGTTTTATGTGTTGATAAAACTGGCACAATTACAAGTGACCGGATGAATGTTGAACAGATTCAGCGAATTGTAGGCGAAGACGATAGTGGAGATATTTTACCTGATCAGTTTGAGCAGCTTTTGAAGAAAGTAGTAGCAGAGCAGTCTGGAGACAATGAGACGATGCGAGCTTTGAAACGATATTTTGAAAAATCAGAAGAGTCAGTCGAGGAGCATAATGCACTGTCTGATCTTACTGGTGAGGTGATAAAAGTATTAGGTTTCTCTTCAAAGTATAAATATAGTGGTATTTGTTTTAAAAAGAAAACATTAGTAGTGGGGGCGCCTGAGTTTGTACTGGGGGATGATTTTAAAAAATATGCAAAAACCTTTAATCAATTTACGGAAAAAGGCTATCGTGCCTTGGTATTTGGTGAGTATCAAGGACAGCTGTCTGGAAAAAAAGAGAAAACAGAGATGGTTTTGACGGAAAAAGTTAGACCATTACTCGTGATTGTACTATCTAATGAAATTAGGAAAACTGCACCAGCAACTTTTGTATATTTTAAAGAGCAGGGTGTAAAAATCAAGGTGATTTCTGGTGATAATGCAAGAACGGTGTCAGAAGTAGCAAAAATGGCTGGAGTAGAAGGAGCGGAAGATTATATAGACATTTCTACCGTTAAGGATGCCAAAGAATTTAAGGCGGCAGTTTTAAAATATACGGTATTTGGCCGTGTGAAGCCGGAAGAGAAGCTAAAAATGGTGAAAATCCTAAAGACGGCTGGTCGTACAGTGGCAATGACGGGGGATGGCGTGAATGATGTGCTAGCTCTAAAAGAGGCGGATTGCTCTGTGGCAATGGCTTCTGGTTCACAGGCGGCAGTCCAGGCCTCGCAACTAGTCTTACTAGAGTCTGATTTTGCAAGAATGCCGGCAATTGTCAAAGAGGGGCGACAGGTAGTGAATAACCTTGAGCGATCCGGTTCCCTGTTTCTCGTGAAGAATATTTTTTCATTCATTGCAGCGATTCTATCAATTAGCTTTGGTATGATCTATCCTTTACTTCCGACGCAGGTTTCCCTTGTGACGATGTTTACAATTGGTATCCCAAGTTTCTTCTTGGCGCAGATTCCTAACCAGAATTTAATTAAGGGTAACTTTATTTTGAATGTTCTATCAAAAGCTACGCCAGCAGCAATGACGAATGTTGTGTTGATCTGGGCATTAGTATTTGTGACGCGGGCACTACGTATCGGACAAGTGGAGCTTGGGATGCTCTGTGTCTTAGTGTGGGAAGTTGTAGGTTTGGTTTACTTATACAGAATTTGTCGTCCATTTGATAATATCTGGAAGAAGTTAATCGTAGGGGGCTGTGGGTTTGGTATGATCTTCTGTATGATTTTCTTGCAAGACTTATTTGGTGTGACATTTAACATTTCTTATCTTGGCTGGATTGTTTTCGCAATTACGGCTTGCTTAGTCTTACCAGCCATGGTTTTCTTTGAAAAGTTATTAGCTGTGATTTATTTCAAATTCTTCATAGGGTTTGTGCAAGAAAAAATTATCGAGAAGAAAATCTTTAGAAAATATTAATTAAAAAGAGCTCTACTTTAGTAGAGCTCTAATAGTTTATTGATTTGCGTGGATTGAAGAACGGAGTCTTTGGCTTTAATAACATTTTTACTCATTTCTTCAATTAACGCGGGATGCGCGAAGAGCTGATCGATAGTATCGGTCATAGCGGCAACTGAGTCGTTTGGAGAACGAAGACCGCCATGCTCTGGAACAACTTCATCCATGGCAGGATCTGCGTAGAGGATGGGCAAACCGCAGGCGACGGCCTCTAGGATGGTCATACCTTGCGTGTCAAAGCCGTATGAATTAATCACTGAAATATGCTGATTTTGCATGAAATTGAAAATTTGTTCATGTGGGATAATTCCTAAAAATTTAATTTGACTAGACTGAAGGTGCGACTTTGCAAAATTTTTAGCTTCTTGCATTTGATTGCCATCGCCAATAATAGTTAAATCGATTCTATCCTTATGTTTTGAGTTTGCGACAGATTGAAGGAAAGGTAGGATGCGTTTTTCCTTAGAGAGCCGAGAGTTCCAGATAATGCGTAGAGGTTCGTTTGGTTTAAAAAGGCGAATAGAGAAACTTAAATTTTGCAAATAGGAGTCGTCGACACCGTTGGAAATAACGTGAATCGGTTTTTTGACGCCGTAATGTTTAAGATTTTTAGCAAAATGGGCGGATGGAGAAATTACGGCGTCGGCAAGGTTGGCTTGTCGTACCATTAATTGCCACATATTCTGACAAACGGAATTTTTGATTAAGAAGCTATCTTTTTTAGGCAGTCTTTCTGTTTTAGATGACAGTCTGCCAAGGCTAATAGAGTGCATAGTATTAAGTAATTTAGCTACAAGATACTTTGTGGGGGCAGGAAGATTGGTGTTAATAGCGATATCTTCTCGACCATGCATGGTCTGAATGAGTTTTAATTTATATTCTTTAGCGAGTTTAACTCCAGCAATACTGCAGCTGGCCTCATAGTGCACATGAACTAGGTCAAAATAATCAGAGAAAACCGGATACTCTTTTTTTATAGAGTGTAGGATTTTCTTAGGTCTTTTGGCGAGAGGGGCCTGGTTGGGTCGCAAAAGACGGTGAGTTGGAACAATATAGAGGTCTTTTTCGGTATTATTTGTTTGGCCTCCTGGACAAAAGATGGTGACTTGATACCCCAGCTTTTGGAGTGCGGATTTTTGAGCCTTAATCGAAGATGGAATGCCTCCCGGGATATCGAGGTAAATATCCGTAAAGAGGGCGATGCGCATTACCAGCCGCC
>CALFGG010000038.1 GCA_937958235.1 uncultured Candidatus Saccharibacteria bacterium | reverse complement strand
GTAATTGCTTTTCAGAAATAATACGTTTACTACTGAGATAAGTTAGGAGGAAGTAGCCACCGTAAATTGTAACCAAAAATATTACAGCCATGATTATTGATGGAACTAATCCATCAGCGCCAATAAAGCTAAGAATTTTTATAGCAAATGTCAGGCCAAAGATCGAATGGACGATAGCCAAGAAAAGTGGGGCGGCAAAGAATATGGCAATTTGGCGATAGAGAGCGCGATTAATCATCCTCTCATCTGCGCCTAAGCGTCTTAATATCATATATTTTTCACGATTATCAGATGATTCAGATAATTCTTTAAGTGATAAAATCGCAGCACTAGAGATGAGGAAGATGATACCAAGATATAAGCCAAGGAAAACAGCAATAGCCTGAAGACCTACCGACATGGCGATTATCTGATTTTTGGTATATATACTATAAAAACGCGGAGAAGTAATTTTAATATAATCATTTTCGTTGCCAGTAACAATGCGACGCAAGTCTTTATCGAACTGTTCATTTTCATTTTTATCAGTTGTCTTATAGTTTGCGGCCATGAAATTCTCATATTTTACTAAAGTTTTAGTAACTTCGTCAGAGACAACGAGGATTCCCATATTGCCATTCGTATTAGATGGCTCGATAAAACCTTGTTTTGGATAGTCAAATTTTGGTGATAAGGTTTTTTCGTTTATCTTGATTTTATGTCCATCTTTCAGAGATATATTGTAAATCTCCTCCATTTTTTTGAAGTCAGATAGAATAAAATATTGATCAGGATCTAATCTATATTGATCGAAGTGATATAGTTTAGCAATCTTATTATAATCTGAGATTGAGATTATTCTTAAGAGATACATTCCATTAGCGTGGCCGTTAGTCATCTCAGCCATCTTTTGAAGAGATTTTTGGTTTAATACAGCGTTAAGATCAAGCCCGCCATCTTCTATCTTTTTGGAAAGTACATAAGTATTAAAAGAAGTCTGATCTTTGAGATTATTCCATAGATTTGGGCTGGTCTTAATAATATCCTCGATAGTCGCCCTAGAGTCGTTTTCAAACTTGACTGCCATTTCTTGCTTCCAAGCCTTGACGGCTGGACTGTCTTTCTCTTCATCGGAACCAGATTCTTCCCATTTTGAATTATCATTATTTCGATATGAAACAACAATATCGACGGGAGTGGCATATTTAAGCTGTTTTTTGGAAGTTTCACGGATAGATAAACAGCTAGACAAAGTACAGATAGTAATGAAGAGCATGAGACAGATAATACTCATTGAAGCAACGGTAGTATTAATCTTGCTACTAATCTGCTTAAATGTAAAACTATTCAAGTCTTTGTAATAGAGTTTTTTACGTGTTGCAATCAGCTTCATTATGAGGCCTGATAATGACCAGTAGAGTAAGAAAGTTGCGATGACTCCAGCACCAATTACTTGCCAAAATAGTGCGATTTCTGAGAGAACCTTGAGATAATTGACGGTAACTTGGTAGTAGGCAATGCCTAGAATCGTAGCAGCAAGAAAGAAAATAACTGTACAGATGATAGGATTTTTTAGGCGGACCTTTTCGGATTTACGACTAGCTTGGATTAGATCAATTATCTTAAGTTTATTGATCATGACAGTATTAAAGGCAATCACCAGAAGATAAATTATCCCAAAATAAGCAATAGTTTTTAGACAGGCTTCACCGGAAAAGACAAATTGAAATTTTGACATATCGGCCTCAAATAAATTGGCGACCATTACACTCATTAGTTGCGACAAAATAACGCCGAGAGAGAGGCCAGCAACTAGAGAGAGCAACCCAATAAAGAGAGTCTCAAGAAAAAGTAGTAGAGATATTTTGCGTTTACTCATACCGAGAGTGAGATAAATAGAGAACTCTTTATTACGCCGTTTAATGAGAAATCTTGAAGCATAAATAATTAGATAGCCAAGAATACCAGCAACAACTAAACTTACGCCTGACAAAACATTTACAAGGAGTTTAACTACATCTTTAGTGGAGCTGCCTAATTCCATCATGGATGTTTGCGTACCGATAGCATTAAAGACATAAAAAATAACAACGCCGAGGACGAGAGTAAAGAAATAGATGGCGTAGTCCTTCATACTACGAATAATATTTCGAAAAGATAATTTAAAGAGCATCGTTAAGGTCTCCGCCTAATAACGTCATGACATTGATAATTTTGTCAAAAAATTCCTTTCGTGAATTCTTACCACGATTAATTTCATTAAAAATCTTGCCATCTTTGATAAAAATCACCCTAGAAGAATAGCTTGCCGTGAAAGCGTCGTGGGTAACCATCAGAATAGTGGCATCGAGCTCTTGATTTAAGTAATCAAAACGTTCAAGTAGCATTCTAGAGGATTTTGAATCGAGTGCACCGGTTGGCTCATCAGCTAGAACTAGTTTTGGATCAGTAATAATGGCACGGGCTGATGCCACACGCTGTTTTTGTCCACCAGAGAGCTGATATGGATATTTTTGCAAGATATTCTGAATATCTAAATCGGTGGCAACTTTTTTAACACGCGGTTCAATATCAACGGCTTTAATGTTTTGAATAGAAAGAGCAAGTGCAATATTTTCGTATGCAGTAAGATTATCAAGTAGATTGAAATCCTGAAAAATAAATCCGAGCTCTTCCCTTCGAAAGCGATTAAGTGCGTTCCCCTTGAGTTTCGTAATATCGGTACCTGCTACATAAATATGTCCAAAGGTGACTTTGTCAATGGTGGAGATAAGGTTCAAAAGTGTGGTCTTACCAGAACCACTTGCACCCATAATAGCTACAAACTCACCACTATCCACCTCGAAAGAAATATTGTCAACCGCCTTCGTGATGCTTGAACGGTTCCCGTAATACTTCTCGATTTTCTCAATTTTTAGTAATTCTTTCATTTTTTTCCTTTCCAACAAGAAGTTCTTGTTGTCTCAAGTTTATAGAATTTCGATTATTCTGTCGTGCTTTTAATATTACAGTTTCTTACATTTTTGTAATAATCATTTTTGGCAAAAACTATCATAATATCCGTATATTGATATTCAGTCGAACTAATTAAAATTCGATGTCCTAATTTGTCAATCAACTTTTTAACGATATACAACCCCATACCAGTACTCTTACTACCACTAGTATCTGCCATGAGATTTATTTTAGTCTTATCAAAATCATAGGGACGACCGTTTTGTCCAGTGAAAGCCTTTTGAAAGACGCGAGATTGATCAGACGTTGGAATACCAATACCATTATCATATACATGTAGAACAAGTGATCTTGAGGTTTCCTCGCTATAAACCTTAATTTGAGGCGATTTCTTTTTGCGGTATTTTATACTGTTGGCGATGATTTGATTTAAGATAAACTCCAACCACTTTGGGTCGGTTTCAATTATTTTATCTACATTCTCAACTTGAAAATCAATTCTACTGTTTATAAGGGCACTCTGATTTTTAAGAGCAACACGCTTAATAATCTCCGAAAGGCTGGACTCTGAAATTTGGTAATCTTTTTCTACGTGCTCAGATCTGACTAGATACAAAATCTGATTAACATAGTCGTCCAGCCGATCTATTTCCGAAAGAAGTAATTGGTTATTTTTATATTTTGTTTGAGTGAGGTTTAACCGAAGAGCAGAGATAGGCAATTTTACCTCGTGGACCCAAAGCTCAAGATATTCTTTAAAATCTTCAAATTTGATTTTATATTGATTAATTTGGTCAATCATATAACGATTGAGTTCGGAGATCTCCTGATGAAGGAGTTTTTCTTCGTTGGTTATCGGGTCGATTAGTTCATGTACCAAGATCTTTTGATCGAGAGCATCAATTCCTTGATGAATTTTTTTATAAAAACGCGCTTTTCTAAAATAAGCATGGAGGAAGCAAACAATGAAAGTAGAGAGATTAATGAAAATAATAAAGATATTGAATTCAAGAGAGGTTGAAAATACACAAAGAAGATACTCGGTTAAAATAATTGCAAGAAGATTAGCTAGAAGAATGCTCAGATTATCCGCGATGTATTCCCTAAATTTCATAGCTATTTGGCAAGGATGTAGCCTAGGCCCTTTCTAGTTTCAATGGTTGATGTTTCGCCTAACTTCTCTAACTTGTCACGAAGTCTACTAATATTGACAGTAAGCGCATTATCGTTAATATATTCACAGTTATCCCAAAGCTCTGTCATCAGCTCATTACGTGAAACGATGCGTTCTTGATTATACAAAAGAACACGAAAGATCAGGAGTTCATTTTTCGTAAGTTCAATAGCTTTACTGTTGCTTTTTGTTGAAGAGATGGTACCTTTCTTGAAATCGATTTGTAGATTTCGATAAGTTTTAATCTCTGAAGCAAGATTGGATCGTCTTAAAATTGCCGCAATACGGAGCAATAAAATTGTAGGGTTGTAGGGTTTAGCAATAAAATCATCCGCGCCATAACTAATAGCAAGCGCTTCGTCCATTTCGGTATTACGACTAGTAACCATGATGACTGGTGTATTAAGAACTTTTCTAATTTCACGCACAAAATCACGACCATTAATACCTGGTAAATTAATATCCAGCAGGATAAGGTCTGGCAAAAGTTCTTGGATCTTTTCTACCGAGATATTGTTCATATCCAAAACCAAAGGCACGTAATTTGAGGTTAGTAAAAGCTCCGAAAGCCCTTCCCTGATACCTTTATCATCCTCAATAATTAAAATTTTAAACATTAACTCTTCCTTTTTCTTCTTCGTCTCGGATTTTTTCTATCATATCACGAATTTCTGCCGCTTTTTCATACTCAAGATTAGCCGCAGCAAACTGCATTTGCTCGGACATTATTGATAACTTTCTTAGTCGCGGCGTAATTGCTTTTCAGAAATAATACGTTTACTACTGAGATAAGTTAGGAGGAAGTAACCGCCATAAATCAGAATAAGCATGGAAGCGGTGATTGGGATTGAAGCGAGTAATCCACCGGAACCGAATACTTCAATGATGCTGGAGGCAAATTTAATACCGAAGACAGAATGGAGAATACCGACAAGAAGCGGGAAGACAAAGAAGATGGCGATTTGAATAAAGAGAGCACGATTCAGCATTTTATTACTGGCACCGAGTCTTCGCAGGGCAGCGTATTTTTCAATATTATCAGATGACTCAGAAAGTTGTTTGAGGGCAAGAATTGCGGCAGAAGAAATCAAGAAGATAATACCAAGATAAAAACCGACAAAGGTAGCGATGGCCTGCAGACCAATTGAGGAGGTATAAATAAGGATTTTAGTCATATAACTAAAGGAGACACCACTCGGACGCTGCTCTTCTTTTTTACTATTCTGTTTCGATTTTTGTGCTGGCTCGTCTGCAGAGCTATGAATCTCAATAGATAAATTACCAAGGTCATAGATTCTACGTATGTCATTATCGATTTGTTGGGCAGTATGATCCGCACTTATATTATAGTTTACCAGTAAAACACGACTACCAATGGCCTGGTCGGTAGCGATTTTATCCGGCACGATTAGAACACCAGTATTAGACTTCATACCAGAGGAGGTTACAAAACCTTCGAGATGTTTTTTTGCAACTGGACTTAGAGTTTGTCCTCGATAATTAATCTGAAAACCTGAAGCCAACGATTTATCAATAGAGTCGCTCATGGGTTTATAGTCTGCAAGCATTTGATATTGATTGTCAGCCAAAGAGATTTCTTCGCGATGGTAGAGTTTTGCTATTTTATTATAGTCAGAAACACGAAGTATTGGTACTGCAGTTTTTGACATAAACTCACCCACTAAGCCGTTAAGATACTCCGCTTGGAGTGCCTGTTTAAAAGTAAGGGTATGGTCGGCATAGACATTAACCTCAAGATACTCCTTAATACTTTTTGCAATATCCTTGTCTTTCTCAGTTAATCTTTGATAGATAGACTTTTGCATGTAATTTTGTGACTCTTTAATCTGCGCATCAAAATCTGGGTTGATACTGTCAGCCAAAGGTCCGTAGCCAGGGCGATTTGGACCAAAGACCGCCTGATAATCGGTAAGCTCAATGAAGGCATCAACCGGAGTGTTATAGGCTAACTCTTTTTTCATAGATTCGTTAATTGAAAAACAGAGTGAAAGAATGCTAATAGTCAAAAAGAGGAGAAGACTAATTAGAGACATGGAGACCACTGCTGTATTAATCTTGCTGGAGACTTGACGAAAGATAAAAGAATTGAGGCCACGATAGTAGAATCTTTTGCTCCTGGTGAGGATTTCCATAATTAAGCCTGAAAATGACCAGAAAAGCAGAAAAGTCGTAATCACACCAATTGCAACTGGCCAGAGGAGATTATTTATGCGGTCCATCATTGAAACCTTATCATTAGTAACCCACCAGTAGGCATAGCTTAGCCCAAAACTAGAAAGAACAAAAACAATAGCACGTAGTAGCGGGTTCTTTAGGAATGCCTTCTCGGATTTCTTACTACCATGGAGCAGGTCGATAATCTTAAGACGACCAACGATTATCGTATTAAATACGATGACAATGAGGTAGATGAGACCAAAATAAAGGATGGTGTCAAAGAAAGCTTTTTCAGAAAATACGAACTGAAATTTACTCATATCTGCCTCAAATAGACGTCCGATGAGAATACTGATCAGCTGCGAAGCGCCTATACCAACTAGGAGACCAACGGCGAGTGAGATGATACCGATCATCAGAGTTTCGAAGAAGAGGAGACGTGAGATTTTACGTTTACTCATTCCTAAGGTTAGATAGATGGCGAATTCTTTGTTGCGACGCTTGATTAAGAAACGCGAAGCATAGATAATCAGGGCGCCAAGAATGGCTACCACGAGAATGCTCATACCGGAAAGGATTTTACTAAGTAACTCGACGATCAACTTCTTGGCATTATTAAGTTCGAGGACTGCTGCTTGAGATCCGACTGAATTGAAGACATAAAAGAGAGTAACGCCGAGTACTAACGTGAAGAAATAAATCGCATAATCCTTGACGCTACGCGTGATATTTCGAAACGAAAGTTTAAATAACATCAGAGTCGCCTCCACCAAGTGTGGCCATGACACGAATAATTTCGTCAAAGAACTCTTTACGCGTTTTGTTGTCACGATGAATTTCGTTATAGATTTTGCCGTCTTTGATAAAGATAATACGTGAAGCAAAGCTAGCCGAGAAAGCATCGTGAGTTACCATGATAATGGTTGCTTCAAGTTCCTGATTAAGGTAATCGAAACGTTCAAGAAGTAGTTTTGAAGATTTTGAGTCAAGTGCGCCAGTTGGCTCATCGGCTAGAACTAATTTTGGATTGGTAACAATGGCACGAGCAGAAGCAACACGCTGTTTCTGGCCACCAGAAAGCTGGTATGGAAACTTGTCGAGAATCTTCTCAATATCAAGATTCTTAGCTACCGCTTTTACACGCTCGTCAATTTCTTTTGCTTTGACATTCTGGATTGAGAGTGCAAGAGCAATGTTTTCATAGGCGGTTAGGTTATCTAGTAGATTGAAATCCTGAAAGATAAATCCGAGAGATTCGCGCCTAAAGGCATTGAGCTTCTCGCCTTTTAGTTTTGTAATATCAGTATCATCGACCAAGATCTTTCCCTCAGTCGGACGATCAATTGTTGAGATTAAATTTAAAGTAGTACTCTTACCAGACCCAGAGGCGCCCATAATGGCAAGAAACTCACCCTTTTTGACTTTAAAAGATAGGTTATCGACAGCCTTTGTGAGGCTGGCTCCCTTACCAAAAGTCTTCGTGACTTTTTCAACGGCAAGAATAGTTTCTGCTTTTGTCATTTACCTCCTTAGATAGAAAATATATTTTTTCTATTTTACCACAACAAATCGCTGGAGACTGTTTTTAAATATTAATCAGATTCTTATTTTTGGCCTTCTTCAGCATCTTTAATCTGCTGAATCATATCACGAATTTCTGCTGCTTTTTCATACTCCAGATTGGCTGCGGCTAACTGCATTTGCTCGGACAATTCTTTAACCAGGATCTTAAATTCTGATTTTGGAACTTTTTTGAGATCTAATTTATTTTCTTTAGCCTTTTCTGGAATAATTGCACGAAGCCCTAGGGAGATTTCCTTCTTAATACTGTGCGGGATTATATTGTGTTCGTGATTATATTTCATCTGAATATCACGACGACGATCGGTTTCGGTGATGGCCCGCTCCATACTTTCGGTAATATTATCAGCATACATAATAACGTGGCCTTCTTCATGACGAGCCGCACGACCAATGGTTTGAATTAAAGCGGATTCAGAACGCAAGAAGCCTTCTTTGTCTGCATCCAAAATAGCGACTAGTGAAACCTCTGGAAGATCAAGACCTTCACGTAGAAGATTAATACCGACTAGAACGTCATAAACACCAGTGCGTAAATCCCTTAAAATATCACCTCGCTCTAAAGTATCTATTTCGGAATGAATGTAGGCAGTTTTTATACCATGATCCTTAAGGTGATCTGAAAGATCCTCGGCCATACGCTTGGTGAGAGTTGTGACAATGACTCGCTGATTTTTTTGAATGCGGGTCTCGATCTCTGCCATTAGATCATCGATTTGCCCATCCGTGGGACGAACTTCAATTTCAGGATCGAGTAGGCCAGTCGGACGGATAACCTGCTCGGCCGGAGTGGGAGATACTTCTAATTCATACTTACCTGGCGTGGCTGAAACATAGACTGCGCGATGAATATGTTTTTCAAATTCATCAAAAGTGAGTGGTCGGTTATCTAAAGCACTTGGCAGGCGAAAACCATAATCGACAAGAGTAGTCTTTCTGGCATGGTCTCCGTTATACATACCCCGAACTTGGGGCAGAGTCATATGCGATTCGTCAACTAGTAACAGAAAATCATCAGGAAAGAAATCGAGAAGCGTGGCAGGTGGCTCACCAGCCTTACGTCCGTCCAGATGCCTTGAATAATTTTCAATCCCCTTAACAAAACCGGTTTCTTTGAGCATTTCTAGGTCATACTTGGTGCGCTGAGACAAGCGTTGCGCTTCCAGATATTTATGTTCTGCCTCAAAATATTTTACCCTACTGTCAAATTCAGCCTCAATTGTATCAATAGCCCGAGAGAGTTGATCACGAGGAGTTGCATAATGAGTATTTGGGAAAATGTGAACCTGTTCAGGTTTTTCAAGAACTTCAGCAGTGAGCGGGTCAATGATTTTAACGGATTCTAGGTTATCGAAATCGAACTCAAAACGATAGGCTACTTCGCCAGATGCAGGAAAGAGATCGATGGTGTCACCTTTAACCCGAAAATTACCACGTTCGAAGGCGAGGTCATTTCGATGATATTGCATGGCAATGAGGTAGATAATAAAATTGGTTTGATTGAGAGAACCTGCATTTTGCGTGGCAGTATTAACAAGTGATGGCGAATGGAGACGACCGAGAGAAGCCTTAGCTAGCTCACTAAGTTCCATGATTTGCCAAATACCCTGTTTTTTAATCAAGGGGAGTGACATTTCAACGTAGTGATCAGGAGAACCGATACCATAAATACAAGAAACCGAAGCCACAATAATAGTGTCGGGCCTGGTAAGCAGAGCGACGGTGGCAGCATGGCGCAGCCGGTCAATCTCATCGTTAATAGCCGAATCTTTCTCAATATAAGTATCAGTACTGGCGATGTAGGCCTCTGGCTGGTAGTAGTCGAAATAAGAAACAAAATAATGTACCTCGTTTTTTGGGAAGAATTCTCTAAATTCAGAGTAGAGCTGAGCCGCTAGAGTCTTGTTGTGAGCCAAGATCAAAGTTGGCTTCTGGAGATTCTGGATAATATTTGCCATAGTGAAGGTTTTACCAGAACCGGTCACGCCAAGCAGAGTCTGTTCGCGAATGCCTTTCTTAAGACCATCAGTAAGCTGCCGAATTGCAGTCGGCTGGTCACCCGTGGGGGCATATTTACTCTGTAACTCAAATGAGGGCATGGTTTTATTATACCACTAGTTACAGTTCGATTCTGATTCCGAGAACACCGTAATGACGCTGTTTTTCTGCTGGATAAAATTCATTAAGGACGTTTAATAGTTCAGTTTTAGACATTGAAGCATCTGACAAAAGTTCGATAGGAAAATCTTGGAATAGAGATGCGAAATCACGATAATGCAATAAGCCAGTTATTTTGGTTGAAAGTGATTCCCCTTCGGAGTTAGTAAAAACTAGCGTATCGCCGAGCTGAAGCTGCCTACGTTTTTCATCATTAAGTCGAAGCTCAATACGTTTGGTGCCACTCTTAATATAATTAAAATAGCGAGTTTGAAGATTCATATAGTGAGTTGTCATGTATATATTATAATTTAAATTTCCTATTTAAAATAAAAGACCCAGGGGTTTTACCCTGGGCATGAAAATTAGTCAAAGACAAGAGTTTGGTTTACGCACTTGACCTCGATGAGGTGCACGTCACTACTCAAGCTTTCTTCAACTTTTCTAAAGTCCGCCTCCTTTCCGATAGTAACCACCGACTGGGTATCAGCCAAAGTGTTTTGACACTCAGATTTTATGAATTCCTCATCATCAGCAAGTCGCCCCGCTAATGAAAGATCATAATAACCTGGCTGGCCCACTGGTTTATCCTGTTCCTGAAAGGTTTCAAGATTAGTAATAAACCATGCAAGCTTTTTTGGCTTTCTAGCTTCGAAGCCAGCCTGAGCAAATCCTTCTGGATAATACTCGTCTGAGCCGTATTTGTCAGCTGAGGCGATTAAGTCACCGTTGCTAAGGATAACCTTAACGGCTTCTTTATCCTCCCTGAGAGACTCAAAGACATTCACTTCAATTGGCTTCATTTGCCAATTGAATTTTGCATCTACACTCTCGTGCCAGGCCCAGTGTCCATAGGTGCACGCCTCGCATCCAGAAGGACTAGTGTCATCCTGTTCCCAAAGACTGAGAACTGAGCCGTCATCAAAGAATACATTATATCTTCGAGATGCATAGCTCTTGCCTTTTTTATTGTGGCCATAGATTTGTTTCTCTACTAAATCAATAACCATGCCTAACATTTTCTTCTTCATATTAACTCCTTCTGCGGCTTTATACCGCCAAAAAATTTGCAGAAGAAGCTTTTTCTTCTGCGACTGATTATTTCTACTAGGAAAAGTTTATTAGTAGAGATAATCCGTCACAGAAGTAAAGAAGAACAGAGACTAGACTTTTGTAAGGTACTTATTTGTATAGCTTTCAAATTATAACATAATTTTCTATTTATGCAACTTATTTAGACCGAATAGTTAAGATATCTTTTAACTTCTCTATACGTCTACTTAATCCGCTTTATCAGCTCCATAATAGCATTTTCTTGATAGACTGGTTCTTTTCTACTATTTCTATAACTATGGTCTGCATCTACAATTTCAACTACTTCAGCTAAATCACCGACCATCTTTCTAACTTCAACTGGAGACGCAAAACGATCATTTGTACCCTGAATAACTAACTTTAAGTTATTCAAAATAGCTCTTTGATTAACTTCTCCTGGGATATATCCAAGAATTGAAAGTTCTATTTGACTATCCGGATATTGTTCAAGATAGTAACTAGCAATAATGCCGCCGAGCGATTTTGCAACAATTCTAATTTTATAAAATCCTTCAAGATGAGCAAAATCAACAACTTGTTTGAGTGCATCTACCTCTTCTTTTAATTTTGGTCCACTCGAAGACTCTTCTCCTCTCTCATAGTACGGAAAATTAAAACATAGGACACTATTTTTAGTGGCTGCAATGGCATCAAATATAGACGAAATGAAGTCAGTCTCCACCCCAAATGCCCCTCCACCGTGTAGAATTATATAAACTGTTTTGGTCCCATTTTTTCTATAATATTTATACGTAAGTCCTTGCATATCTATCCAAATAGTATCATATATTGAATATAAATACTTCTACTCTTGAAAAATACCTTGAGTAAGCGTACCATCTATTTTAAAGTAGGAGTAGAAAATGATAAGAGAAATGAATATCAAGAATCGAGAAAGCATAGATAAGATGCAGTTCGAACTTCAGAAATATTTTTCAGAAATCGATCAAACACACGAATCACTACCCTATAAAGATATGGACGACGCTCATCATTATATACAGAAAATGCTAGATGACGTCAAGAATATGAACGGTAAGGTTTTCGTTTCAGAAGAAAACGGCCAAGTTGTTGGTTTTATTCAGGGCGTAATAATTGAGCATAAAAAGGGTGATGACGAGATCTATGATTTATCACATAAGCCATCCAGGGATGGCTGGATTGGTCTATTATTCGTGAAGCCAGAATTCAGGGGGTCTGGTATAGGACAAGAATTATTAGACAGAATGAAAGATTATTTCATAGCCCAGGGGTGTACCAGTATCAAGCTATTGGTTTTATCGGACAACATTAATGCTATAGACTTTTACAGAAAGAGTGGATTTATGCCCCACGACTTAGAAATGGTAATGAAGATATAAGCAAGGTATAAATCAACAACAAGAAAATAGGGCCCCTTTCAGATGAAAGAGACCCTATAAACTATCCATTAAATAATGCTTGAACTCATAAATTCCAGTATGGTGCCCGAGACTGGACTCGAACCAGCACGCACGAGGCATATGCTCCTAAGGCATACGTGTATACCAATTTCACCACTCGGGCCTGTGTTAATTATAACACAATCTTAGGAATTTTGGAGAGCTAATTTTGCTTTGATTTCGCGATTCTTGAAGAAAAGATAGCTAGCAACGCCGATAAGGAGGGCGGTAGGAAGAAGGTCTTCAGGACCAGTGGTAGGAAGATCAGTAGCTGAAGTATTTGAGGTATTAGTTTGCTGACTTACAGGATATTGTGCAGCAGGGGAAGTAGTACTTGCACCTGACTTATTTGAGGAGGTACTGGTATTAGTAGAATTTGACGTATTACCAGTAGCCTTACCATTGTTTGAGCTAGACTGTTCCGTAGTTTTATTGTCAGTAGTTTTATTATCTGCGGTATTCTTCTCATCTTTCTGAGCGGTTGTATTTTGCTCTGAGTTAGCTTGCTGTTTCTTCTCTACGCTTTTAATAGCTGAAGTAATCAGCCATGCACCAAAAATAAAAATGATGATTGCAGCAATAATAGTGATGATAATAATTTTGATACGCTGTGGGCGGTTAGCGTCTTGACTTCGCATGATAATTCTCCACAATCTTCGACACCACCTCGAGATTTTTTACAATTTATTGATTTATATTATACGATATTTAGAGATTATTGTAAAGAGGGACTAGGCTTCGTGGGGACGAAAAATTGTAATACGCGAACCGGCGTAGGCTTTGGTCGAAAGCAACTCTGCGTCAATAGCATGAGGGTCAAAATCGGAGGGATGAGATAAAACGAAGTATTCCCTGGCGGTTTTAGCAAGACGATCAAGAACAGACAATGGCAGGTCGTGAAAATACTCATAAGGCGGATCTGCGATAACGATATCAAATGGACTATCGAAGTCAATTTTTTCCGCTTTTGTATTATAGATGCGCACCTGTTCAAAGACACCAAGAACAATGGCGTTCTGCTTTAAGATTTCGGCAGCTTTTTTATCAGCCTCAATAAAGGTAACGTGTGAAGCGCCGCGGGAAAGAGCCTCAAGTCCAAGCGCACCAGTGCCTGCAAAGACGTCGAGAATGATCTTGTCTTTAATTTTATCGCTTAACGAATTAAAAAGGGCTAATTTCTCGCGAGAACCCATCGGATGTGTGACGCCATTTTGCGGAGCCTTAAGTTCGCGGCCACGGAAGAGTCCGGAAGTGATCTTAACATTAGTAAATTTCCCCTGGTGGAAGATTTCGCGTGCACTTTTCATGTTTTTATTTTACCACAAAGCTATTTGGCAGGATCGGTCAATTCAGGAATGGAGGACGCCCAACAGAGAGCGATCGCACGTGCAATTTCTGGTAAAAGAATATTTTTGGTTTCAAAGGCTAAATCTGTATTCCAACCCTGTTCAAGAAACCTAGTGTACATATTAAGAGAGGCAACGCGTTCAAGGGATCGATAGAAAGCCTGTTTTAGGTCGACATTTTTTAATTCTTTTTTGTCTAACTTAGGCGTGACAACCCTCTCGGGGAGCGCAGTCATAGTAATGGCAACGCCATATTCAAAGGCGACATGCTTACTCATATAACCATTAGCCCCCCAATAAAGCCAGTTGTTACGTAAGGTTTCCAAGGAATTACGACCACGCATGATGCCCTTAACTGGAATACCAAAAATTTTAATAAATTCTTTTTCAGTCATCAACTCACCTTGCGCTTCAGTGAGGGGAAAGTGATGGGCCGGAGTTAGGCCGTCAGTAATGGCGTGCGCCATCCAACCGGCTTCAAAGGCAGCGCGAACCTTATTATCTGTAGCGAGTGCTTTTCTTAAATTATACTGGTGATCTAGAATCATTTGAATGAGTTTACCGTCATCTTGACCAGGGATAATAAAGTGCATAGGCTCATCAACGCCAGGGCTTTTTCTTTTTAAACCATCCGGACCACCCATACCTTCAAAAAGCAGGATTTCCTTGATATCGGGAAAATAGACACGCGGCGGTAGGCTTTTTTGTAATATTTTACGAGCAATCTTGTCGAGCTTTTGATGCGTGCCGACAATATTACCCGATCTTTTACTATTGTTAAGAGCAAGAGTTGAATACATAATAACTTTCTGATGTAAAACTAATTTAGAGTAGTCAGTTGCTGATATTTCTGGATAGACTGACTAAGCTCTTTGTATTTTAGCATATTTTGCGGATCGGAAGCAAAATTAAGTGCTTGAGCTCTTGCAGCTTTAATCATTTCTGTATCAGCAAGACTAGCAATACGTAAATCCAGTTCGCCGTGCTGCATTGCGCCATAAACCTCACCTGGGCCACGCAGTTTAAGGTCAACCTCGGCTAAATAAAAACCATTATTGGACTTCTCTAGTTCCCTTAGGCGAGTAGTGGGAGGGTTATCACCGGTGGTAATCAAAAAACACTGGCTGGCCTTCTGTCCACGGCCAACACGCCCCCTTAACTGATGAGCCTGAGCCAAACCAAAGCGATCGGCATTCATAATTACGATCTGCGTGGCATTAAGGACATCAACACCAACCTCAACAACAGTGGTGGAGACTAAAATATCGATCCGATGCTCCTTAAAGTCGTTCATGACCTGATCTTTTTCCTGTGGCTTCATCTTGCCATGCAAAATGGCGAGTTTATATCCAGGAAAAATTTTAGTTAAACGTTTTATCTCTTCCTTAACTGTATGTTGATCCTTTTCCAGTGGCTCATCTTCATCCTGCTCGATAAGTCGACAAATCCAGTAAACTTGTTCACCGGTTTCTAGGTGCTGCTTGATCTCTGGATATAGAAGTTCGCGAGTATTAGTTTCGCTAATAATTTTTGTAATAATCGGCTGCCTGCCTTTCGGCATTTGCTGAATCAGAGAAACATCTAGGTCGCCAAAAATAGTGAGCTGCAACGAGCGAGGAATTGGAGTTGCAGTCATTGCAAGAAAGTGCGGCGCAGTGATTTTTTGCCCATCAACAGTGTTTGGATGAGAGTTTAGGGCAACTTTTTCTAGGAGCTTTTGACGTTGCGCCACGCCAAAGCGGTGTTGTTCATCAATAATACAGAGCGCGAGACGAGAAAATTGGGTGTCGTCAGTTAAAATAGCGTGCGTGCCTACAATTAAGTCGATCTCGCCATCTTTGATTTGTTGTTTGAGTGGATCTTTCTGCTTAGTGGCACCAATGAGCAGAGCAGTACGGATGCCGAAGGGGGCAAGTAGGCGTTCAAGATTTTCGGCATGCTGGGAGGCCAAAATGGCGGTTGGAGCCAGTATTGCCACCTGCGCGCCCTGTTTAATAGCTTGGAAGGCTGCAAGAGCGGCGACAATCGTTTTACCTGAACCAACATCACCTTGCAGAAGGCGATTCATCGGTGTTGTTTTGGTGAGATCTTGAAGAATTTCCCACGCAGCGCTTTTCTGAGCGTCGGTGAGAGTAAAGGGGAACGAAGAAAGGAATTGCTTAGTGAGGTTTAAATCAAAAGCTAGAGGCTCCGCCCTTAATTTCTGATTCTCCTGTCGATTAAGCTGACTGGCAAGAATTAGCTCAAATAACTCTTCGTAGCCCAAATACTGCTTAGCCTGTTCTACATCTTCAGGTTGTTTGGGGAAATGAATTTTTGTCAGTGCTTGACGGCGAGCACCCTGAAAAAGATAACTTGGTGCATGTTCAAGAGGAAGTAGATCCGGAATTTGAGGTAAAAGAGGTTGAAGTTTTTCAAATAGTTTTTTAAACCATGCGGAGTTAAAGCTACCTTTAGCTGAATAAATCGGTTGAAATCCCTCGATTTTCTGCTCTATTTCGTCGGCAGTCACGACAGACGGAGCGGTGATTTGATAGCGATTATATTTAAAATCATATTGGCCAGTGAAATAATAGGTGGTTTTTTCGTCAAAGTTTTTAATGCGGTAGGGTTGGTTATACCAAACAACGCGTACCGCCCCAGTTTGATCATAAATCTCACCCTGAGTAATGACAAAATTGCGACGTCTGGTATGAAGATTGCGGAGATTACGAATTTTTCCACGCAAAATTACGCGACCAGGTTTAATATCAGCAATATTAGTCTGAGACTGATAATCTTCATAACTGCGTGGAAAATAATAAAGTAGATCCTTAATGGTGCGAAAGCCTCGTTTTTGGAGCGCTTCGGCTGTTTTAGGACCAACCCCTTTTATCTCTTCCAAACCTGCTGATAAAATCATTAGGATAATTATAGCATGTGAAGATATGAGATTTATGACTGAGAGGGGCGTTGGTGGGACTCGCGCCACTCTTTAATTTTGCCATGATGACCAGATAATAGAACTTCTGGAACTTTCATACCACGAAAATCGGCGGGCTTAGTATATTGCGGATACTCAATAGTGTTTCCTTCGGAAAAGCTTTCAATAATAGCGGAACTTTCTCCGCCTAAAACACCAGGGAGGAGCCGAACGATACTATCGATTATAATAAGAGCTGGTAATTCCCCGCCCGTTAAAACAAAGTGACCGAGGCTAACCTGATAGTCAACCAATGTCAGGATACGTTCATCATAACCTTCATAATGCGGACAAAGAATAATGAAGTGGTTTTCTTCCTGTGATTCTATTTTTTCAGCAAATTGACGGATGAGTGATTGACGCCAAATTTGACCAGCTGGGGTGGGAAGAATAACTTTTGCATTGGGGTCATCTTGTTTGATTTTTTCAATAGCAGCGAATACTGGCTCACAGCGGAGTAACATACCATCACCTCCACCATAAGGGGTGTCGTCAACGGATTTATGTGGGCCAAGACCAAATTCACGTAAGTCAACAAAAGAAAATTCGGCAATATTGTTCTTAGTAGCCTTCCACATCATCGAGGTCGACAAATAGGGCGCTAAGGCGTCCTGGAAGAGCGTAATGATTGTGAATTTAGCTTTTGCCATTTAATTAATTATATCACAGTATGAATTATTCATTTTTTGACTGATTTTTCTCACATTTTATCCCTAAAATCTTGACAGTTTATGGGATTTTGGATATAGTAAGCATAAGCTGATACGCTTCACGGGGTTCCGCTTCAAAAATAGTGGAGTGTGGAGATTTCATTAAAAACAAAAAGCGAATTAAAACAAAACAATGTGCCCCAGGGTGGGCGCGCATCAGTGAGAAAAGTACTCCTTCGGGAGTATTTTTTTGCAATGAACCACAAGAAAACGTGTTGGAGCAACAAAAGCAAGTTACCAATTACCAGAGTCCACCTGGAAGTAGGAGTCCAATAATTCCCCAGAACATGAAATAGATTATTAGACCAATAACAATATTAAGCATACGGGTCTTAATCTTAACGATAACTGCAGGTTCGTTTTTGGAGGTAATATACTGATAGCCACAGAAGATAAAGCCACCTGTGGCGGCAATCCCGACCCCAAAGGTGAAGATATTAAGGATCATGCCAAGAATTTCAAAGATAGCCTCTTTGCTGTTTTCAATACAGTCTTTACCCTTGATTTTAATGATGGCCAGCTTGATGCATTTTTCATCTGAAGAACTGGAGGAGCCAGAGGCGCCGCTCGAAGAACCAGAAGAAGAACTACCTGAAGAACTGGAACCAGAAGAAGAGCTACCTGAAGAGCTAGAACCAGAGGAAGAGCCGCCTGAAGAACCAGAGCTAGAAGAGCTAGAAGAGCTTCCAGAAGAGCTAGAGGAAGAGTCTTTTTTGCCAGTATAGCTGGCGGAAGGTGATGCGTTCGAAGAGCCAGCTACGGATGAAGTGTCGAAGGTTGGAGCATTGCCAGTCGAGCTACCATCTGCCTCCTCATAGATCATACCCGTTGCGTCAGTTTTTTGCCCGTTGGGTGTGACGCCATTTTTAAGAAGCATGCCTGTACCATCCTCAGTGTAATAATAAGTCTTACCACCACGCTCAACCTCGCCCGTCATTAGTTCCCCATCAACTTCAAAACAATAGATAGTCCCATTAATTGTACGGCAGCCCTCCCCAACTGTTTCACCATTCACGTAGTAAAACCAGGAGCGCCCCTCTTTGACCCAGCCAGATTGTCCCTTATTACCAGAATACTCTCCGCCGACATTAGAGTCATCAGATTCTGTATCATCATCATCTTCTTCTTTTTGTTTATTTTGTTTTTTAGCAGCATGTTTTTTAGCAGCACCCGAACTCCGTTTTGTAACAGTAGCAGCAAAATAATCTTCACCGCCATTAGCTTCGACTACAGGAGCGACTGTTGTCAAAACAAATAAGGCTGTAATAATAGAAACTAGTGTGATGGGTATTCTTCCTAGGGTGCGATATTTCATATTTAGAGTATAGCATAAACTTTTTGTAGATTATGATATGATTATGCTATGGATAACTTTGAAAGTGCTTTTATACAAGACGTAAGAAATCAGGTTACACAAGAGGCTCAGGTTGCTGCCTCAAAAAAACCGAAGAATAAGAAAATCTTTATAGTAGTGGCCGTGATTTCTGTACTCACAGTTGCACTAGTCTCAGTTTTTATATGGTCAGTCTTTTTTAAGCAATCCAGTCTGGTCTGTAGCTCTGATAAGGGCGACATTACAATTTACTATAATCACAGTAAAATTACCGATTATAAGTCTAATGGGATCGAGCTAAATTTGGAAGCCCAAAATAAATTATTCACCAAACTGGGTAGCGAGGAATATATTAAGCAGTTTAGAGCTTGGCACAAGAAGACTTCTGGCGCCGATTGTAAATAAGATACAAAAAAACACGGACCATCTGGCCCGTGTTTTTTAGTTTGTCCATATTTTAGGTTTTTGATATTTTTTAATTAATACTGTTCAACCAAAGTGAAGGTCTTGCCAGAGATTTCAATTAAAGAATCTGGACCAGCGCCCTGATTGGTAAGTTCGGCTCGAATGCCAAGTTTCTTCATAATGTCACGTAAACGGTTGACAGAGGCATAATTGGAGAGATCGGTGCGTCGTGCAAACTTTTCAATTTTTTCCCCAGTCACATGATAAACACCATTATCATCCAGGGTAACAGACCAAGCGTTACGGAGCTCCTTGGTACTTAGAGAAATAACCGGTAGGCTTGCTTGGCCATTTTGTATTTCAGAACGATTTTCCCCTAGATTAATTTCAGTGGTTTGAGATAAAGCTTGAGCCCCTCTGGCTGCTACCTGCTCTTTAGATTTTTTAATTTCCTGCCACAAGAGGCGAAGCAAATCATCAACCCCTTGATGAGAGGCAGCAGAAATAGAGAGGATATTTGCGCTAGGATTATGCTGTCTAATAGACTGAATCTGCATTTCAATAATATCCTGATCCACACCCTCACATTTTGTGAGAGCAACAATTTCAGGACGGTTCTTTAAGTCTGAATATTTGTCGAGCTCACGGCGAATAATATAGTAAGCTTCACCGGCGTCATTATTGTAAACATCTATAAGATGCAGAAGAACTGCAGTACGATCTACATGACGCAAAAAATCGTGACCTAGACCCTTGCCTTCTGCAGCACCTTCTATGAGGCCTGGAATATCTGCAATAAGGATATCGTGACGGTCTATCGTAGCAACACCAAGATTTGGAGTTAGAGTGGTGAATGGATAATCTGCAATTTCTGGCTTAGCGTTACTTACGACTGACAAAAAGGTCGATTTACCGGCATTTGGAAGGCCAACCAAACCAACATCTGCAAGTAGACGTAATTCCAACTCAGCCTCAAATTCATCGCCAGGCTCACCAACCTCGGCAATGACTGGAGTTTGTCGTACACTTGACTTAAAGTGAGCATTGCCAAAACCACCGTCACCACCTTTAGCAATTATGGCCTTTTCACCATCATGAGTAAGATCAGCAATAACCTGCCCATCGCGCTTAACAATAGTTCCGATAGGCACCTCAACTAAAAGATCCTTTCCGGAACGGCCTGCACTACGAGTACCAGAGCCATTACCACCATTTTCAGCAGTTAAAATTGGGTTAAAACGAAAATCAATTAGGGTATTAGTATCCTTATCGGCTACAAAGACAATGGAGCCACCCTTACCACCATTACCACCGTCAGGACCACCCTTATTAATATAAATTTCGTGGCGAAAAGATACGGCACCATCACCACCTTTGCCGGCTTTTAGACTAACTTTTGCAGTATCACAAAACATATTACTCTTATTTTACCATTTTAGCGACTATGAATAAAGAGGTAGCCGGACCAGACACTTTGAGGGACGGTTTTGCGACCAACATGGCCCCAGCCAGCGATACCATTCATATCGGAAATAGTAATAGTTCCATCGTCATTTACCGAATCCACAATACCGACGTGACCATAATAACCAGAGTCAGTTTGGAAAACGTCACCAGCCTGCGGGTTAGTACCACGACTAGACGGGAAGTTGGAGATTAGAGCGTTATCCCAAGTATTAGCATTACCAAGGCCACCTGGAAGAACATAACCACCACCCAGCTCATAACGACGTTGCCAGGCATACCAAGTACACCAACCCCATGGCATCTGGTTGGCAGAAGTCCAATAGGTACGATAATAGACAGACTGTGTATAGCTTTGCGATTGAGAGTTGGTTATGCGAGGAGCAACATAATCTGGGCGCTCGGTTTCTGGAAGATTACCATCTGGAAGAAGAATTGAGGTACCAGCGGCAAGGCTTTGGTTCAACTCAAGGTTATTTGCGGCGATAATCTCATCACTTTTTGCCCCATATTTACCAGCAATTGAGTCAACAGTATCGCCACTTTTAATCTTATAGACGAAACCAGCACGTGATGGGAGATAAATTACCTCACCCACTTTTGGTTCATATGTGTTCTTGAAGTTATTGG
>CALFGG010000037.1 GCA_937958235.1 uncultured Candidatus Saccharibacteria bacterium | reverse complement strand
GCGCATCAATCTGCTCAATAATTTTCTGCGCCGCCGACCGAGAGATCAGATACAGTCCTGTACAGGCAGTCCAATCACTAGCGCAGTACCCTAAACGGTGATGACCCCAAATAAACGGAGAAAACAACGACAACCGGGGGTAAGGAGTGCGGGGGTTCATACGACCCATCTGGGTGGACCAGCCATCCGCAAAATTCACCACACCAATGCTGCGGGATTTTTCAATAACCCGAGAGACAATTTCATCAATGGAAGGGTGGATCAACGCATCGTCTTCAGCAACAAGTGCCCATTCTTCCCCGCTTTTTAGAAAATCACGCCACACGTAAGTATGGCTCAAGGCGCATCCTACTTCTCCAGGGCGGGCTAGACGGCCTTTTCTTTTCTCAAAATAGACAGCATCAAATTCAGGGCTTTTCCCAGGAGTAGGTAAAGCACGCCCATCTACTCCCCAAAATATATCGAAACCTGCGCTCCCCGGGGCATTGAAGAAATACTTAAGACGATTTTCACCCTTAAGAGCAACAACATATTTTTTCATTTTTCCTCTTTATATTTGAAACGGCAGTAATTTACCGGTACCCACCAGGGTATGTTCCAAATTTCATATCTTCAACAATTTTTATACGGTCAATATATTTAAGGCTTAGGGGGCTTGTAATCCTTCCCGCCAACTCAAGCCAGGGAATAGGGTACTCCGGCATATACCCAAAAGCTTGAGGATCTCCGTAGCTCTCCAATAAGGATGAAAAATAATCCATCCTGCGGTTTAATTCAGTAAGCCATTCATCAGTAAACCTGCTATATGGTTTACATCCAAAAGCAGACATATTCACAATCGATTTATAATAGTTACGCTGGTCTTTCCCCAACGCTCCACTTGCTGGTGACGAATTCCAAGAGCCTATTTCATGCGGAGCAATAACCCACATATCTTGGGTAGCATTAAGTTCCTCAAGAAGAGGCAACCAGGGCTTATCCATAGGCTTTATATCCATATACACACCACCGTGATGGTGCATCAGATAGGCGCGCAAGTAGTCAGAGCGCTGAATATAACTTAGTTTTTCGTAGGAAGGATGTAAAGGATGCTCGGGAAGCACATAATCCGCAAGGTTATCCGAGGTTATCAGAATAACTTCACTTTCAGAATTAACAGAACGAATAAGGTCGATAGATTTCTGACGATTTGGAGTTATCTGATTATCTCCCAACCAGACAATAAATATCTGATTAGGAGCATTCTGAAGATTACCCTCAGGAAGTTGGGAATCATAGAATAGATGATTAACCATAAATGTACTAGAATTAGGCATTGCAGTATTTTTAATACGCTGAGTATATTTTTCAATATCATAAGAGTATGGTTTTTTCTGCGAATACCAACTGCGCATCTTATCTATCCCTGCGCCATCTTTGACATAATTAATCCATATATAATGTTTTATTCTTTTTGAAAAAGAAATGATTGACACAGCTTTACCCTAGTTCTCTCACATTAACATGCT
>CALFGG010000036.1 GCA_937958235.1 uncultured Candidatus Saccharibacteria bacterium | reverse complement strand
GCGCATCAATCTGCTCAATAATTTTCTGCGCCGCCGACCGAGAGATCAGATACAGCCCCGTACAGGCAGTCCAGTCGTTAGCGCAGTACCCTAAACGGTGACGACCCCAAATAAACGGAGAAAACAATGACAACCGGGGGTAAGGGGTACGGGCATTCATACGACCCATCTGGGTGGACCAGCCATCCGCAAAATTCACCACGCCAATACTGAGAGATTTTTCAATAACCCGAGAAACAATTTCATCAATGGAGGCGTGTATCAATGCATCGTCCTCAGCAACAAGCGCCCATTCTTCCCCGCTTTCTAGAAAATCACGCCACACATAAGTATGACTCAAGGCGCATCCTACTTCCCCGGGACGGGCTAGACGGCCTGCTCTCTTCTCAAAATAGATGTTATCAAATTCAGGGCTTTCCCCAGGAATAGGTAAAGCACGCCCATCTACTCCCCAAAATATATCAAAACCAGCGCCCCCTGGAGCACTGAAGAAATACTCAAGACGATTTTCGTCTTTAAGAGCAACAACATATTTTTTCATTTTCCCTCTTTATATTTGATGTGACAATGATTTACCGGTATCCACCGGAATATATTTCAAATTGCATACCTGCAATAGTTTTTATATTATCTTTATACTTCAAGCTTAATGGACTCACAATATTCCCTGATAAATCAGACCAGGGGATAGGATACTCTGGCATATATTCAAATGCTTGAGAGTTATAACGCCCCTCTAAAAGGGTTGAAAAGTAATCCATACGGCGATGTATTTCAGAAATCCACTCATCGGTAAACCTGCTGTATGGTTTGCACGCATAAGCAGACATATTCACAATCGACCTATAGTAGTTACGCTGGTCTTTCCCCAATACCCCACTTGCTGGTGACGAATTCCGGGAATTTTTTTCATGCGGCGCGATCACCCACATATCTGGGGTAGCATTAAGCTCCTCAAGAAGAGGTAACCAGGGCTTATCCATAGGTTTTATATCCATATAGACACCACCGTGATGGTGCATCAGGTAGGCACGCATATAGTCGGAACGCTGAATGTAGCTCAACTTCACGTATGAAGGGTGTAAAGGATACCCAGGAACTATATAGTCATCCAGATTATCTGGAGTCACCAGAATAACTTTACTCTCAGGGTTAGTGGAGCGAATAAGATTAAGTGATTTCCGACGGGCAGGCGTTATTTCGTTATCTCCTGTCCACACTACAAATATCTGGTTAGGGGCATCTCGAAGATTATCTTTAGGAAGTTGGGAATCGTAGAATAAGTGATTAACAGAGAAGGTACTAGAGTTTGGCACAACAACATCACCAATACGATGAGTGTATTTCTCAAGGTCATAAGAATATGGGTTTTTCTGCGAATACCAACTGCGCATCTTATCTATCCCCGCGCCATCTTTGACATAATTAATCCATATATAATGTTTTATTCTTCTTGAAAAAGAAATGATTGACACAGCTTTACCCTAGTTCTCTCACATTAACATGCT
>CALFGG010000035.1 GCA_937958235.1 uncultured Candidatus Saccharibacteria bacterium | reverse complement strand
AAATATTACTGGCGGAAGATGAAAGATTGGCGAGGGAGGGGGTACGTGATTTTTTATGCTCACGTGGATTTTTGGTTACCGAAGCGCGTGACGGGGAAGAGGCGATTATGATATTTTCAAAGCAATACAAAACTTTTGATTTGGTAGTACTCGATGTAATGATGCCGAAGAAAAATGGTATTGAGGTTCTACGGCGGATTCGGGAGGTGAGTTCGGTGCCAGTTTTGATGCTGACGGCACTTAGTGATGAGGGGACGCAGCTTGCTAGTTTTGATAATTTGGCAGACGATTATCTATGTAAACCTTTTTCGCTACTGATTCTTGAGAAAAGAATTGAAGCATTAATGAGGCGTTTAAAGGATACGCAAAAAGAGGAAGTGTCAAAGTGGGTACGGGAGGGGGTGCTGGTGGATTTCTTGGAGTACAAAGGTTATTTAAATGGAGTTGATGTGGATTTGAAACCTAAAGAGGTTGAACTGTTGAAACTGTTGATAGAAACCCCGAAAGTGACGCTGAGGAGGGAGCAAATTCTGGAAGAATTATGGAAAGATGAATTACCATATGATAGGGTGATTGATGTTTATATTAAAAATTTGAGAAAGAAGCTTCAGGTTGACTGTATAAAAACGGTGAAAGGTGTGGGGTATTGCTATGTTGAAAAATAAGAAAGGCTTAAAAAAGATATACTTAAGAATTTTTCCGAAAACCTTTTTAAGTATGTCATTAATTTTGGGGGTATTAATTATAATAGTGCACGGCTTAGTCTATGTTTTGATGAGTCAAACTTATGCGGCGGAAAAACAGCAGTTAGCAAAGAAAAATCTGGAGGAATTAACGCTGAAGATTTCTGGAAAAGAAGCCGATGTGATACGACAGATTTGTGAAGAGTTTGCAATGCAGCGAAACGTTAATCTTAATCTAAAGATTGATGGTAAAGTGCAGCATTTGCAAGGTTTTTCAGGGGCAGATATTGTGACAGAGGAACTTTTGGGGAATGAAACGATACCACTTGTGAATAATGAACAATTAGGTTCTATTTTAGTTTCAAATACTGAAACGCAGGATGCAACGGGGCGAACCGTGTTAGTGCAGATGCTTTCGAATGTGGAGTCTCTAAAAGAGGCAAGAGAGGCGACTTTGAAAATTTTGCCTTTTTCATTTTTGTGTTCAATTGTTGTCGCCTTGATTTTTTCATATATTTATAGCCGTTTGATCGTTGAACCGATTAAGAAAATTGCTATAACGACTGAAAAGATGCGAGAAATGAAGGAGGTGAAGTGTGAGATATCCAGAAGGGATGAAATCGGGGAACTTGCTGAAGATATTAATAGATTATATTTGAACTTAAGACAGATGATTGGACGACTCGAGAAGGAGAAGGGGCTGATCTCAAAGCTTGAAAAAGAAAAAGTTGATTTAATCCGCGGAGCTTCACATGAATTAAAGACGCCACTTTCAAGCTTGCATATCATGCTGGAAAACATGTTGATTGGTACAGTGAGAACGGAAGACTATTCGGAAAAACTTGAGGCGGCAATTTTGGTGGTGGAAAAGATGTCGAAAATGATTGAACAAATTTTGAGTACAAGTCAGGGTGATGAAGGGAAAAAAGCGAAGGTTGATGTTGGTAATTTGATACAGGAGGTGATTCTTGAATATGAATTACTCGCGAAGACGCAAGGGGTTGCTTTTGAAAGTCGGATTTCTAGGATGGAAATACAGACAAACCAATCGGCAATGCGAGAAGTGTTTTCAAATTTAATTTCTAATGCGGTAAAATATGCGGAGGAGGGGAGCGTGATTAAGATTGTTTGTGAAAAAAGGAAGCTTTCAATTTGGAATAAGGGGGAGGAGATTGGGGTGCAAGAGGTGCCAGCACTGTTTGATCCATTTTATCGACGAGATAACGAGGTTGAGGGAAACGGAATGGGGCTTTATTTTGTAAAGAATATTCTAACAAGACTCGGTTTGCGGTATCGATTTTCTGCGTATAAAGGTGGGATGAGGTTTGAGATTTGGTTTAAGTAAAATAATTGAGGTTATGAAATGAAGCTAATTTTTATGAGACATGGTGAGGCGAGAGATAATGTTGAACAGGTTTTTTCTTCTGATAACTTATCTTGTTCACTTTTAACGATAGATGGTATTCAGAAAGTTCAGGAAAATACACGTAAACTAGGAAGAGTAGACAAAGTGTATTACTCGCCAATTTTTCGGACGGTTCAGACCGCTAACTTGGTTAGAGAATATATGCCGAGTGTTGAATTTGTGACCGAAGATAGAATTCGTGAAATTGATTATGGCACTTATAATCAAAAGAAGAATGATTCTATATTGGATGATGTGCGTAGAAGGCAAAAGGATGGTGACTTTTTTATAAGGTTTGGAAAATATGGTGAAAATAAATTTGAGATATACAATAGATTATTAAGTTTCCTAGAAGATTTAGAAAATAAAAATTTTACAAATAATAATATATTGATCATATCTCATGGGAGTATAATTTCATCGCTAATGCGGATTTTGAATATAAAATTAGCTCACTTAAATAAGGGTGATTTTATATTTATTGACAATATTGATTTTAATGAGGCCAGGAAAACTAGAGATGAACTTACTAAGATTACACAGGAATATATTAAGCATAGGGAATATATAGTTAGTCGCGTTAATCATTTGAAATCAAGAGATAACCTATCTTTAGTGGCATCAAGACGATACAATGATATTAATTTTAGTAACATGGTTTTAACGGAGCTATGTGAAGGATTTAATGATGACCTTGGGTTAGTGTTCGGTATTAATGGGGGTACGGATATAGCGCAAAACAGTCAGGTTATATGTGTCTGTATTTTTAGAAATTTTGGAGATTTTTTTCAGAAATGGATTACTCACTATATAGATATTGGTGTAAATAAATTTGTTTTAGTCGGTTGTGGTGAACCCGAAGAGCTTGATTTGATTAAAAGACAAGTCGATGGTCTCAATATAGATATTGATGTGTGGAGATGGTCAGGTGTATTCAATTGTAATAAGGAATGTGCAATTAAGCAGAGAATTATTGATTATTATGGGATTAATAAATGGTATTTACTTGTTGATTCTGATGAGCTATTTATTTTTCCTGATTTTAGAAAAACGGATATAGGTGATTATGCTGTAAAATTGGAGCAAGATAAGGTCTTACTAACAAAAAGCTTGATGGTTGATATTTATCCTAAGGGTAATATTTTGTCAAAAAGGGATCTAGCTGAGTGGAGATATGTGGACAAAAGTGGATACTGTTGCGAGTCGAAATCGGGTGATTTTTTAAGATTTTATGGTGGTATGAGAACAAGGGTGTTCGGGATTAAGTCTAGTATTCAAAAAATATCATTGTTCAAATACACTGGTAATGAGTTTATTGCTAATGATCATTTTATCTATCCATACGAACTAAATAATATTCCACTCAGGCATATTTTATTGCACTATAAGTTTCAGCCGGATTTTCTTGGTTATTATAAGACTTTGATTAACGAAGTGGTCCACTGGAATGAATCTAGTGAATATAAAAAATATCTAAGTATTCCTGAAGCAAATAATGAGATTGATCCATATGATAAATGTATCTCGATGGAAGTTGACTATGATACGATTTTCGAATTATTAATATAAAATGTAGGTAATAATAATTACAAGTGAGGAGTATATATGCAAGAACTTGAAATTGAGAAACGTTTTTTGGTACCGGAAGAGAAGATTGAGGAGCTAATGGGGGTGGTAATAGCAGATTCAAAGAAAATGATGAATGACGTATATATACCTAACGGCGATGCGCACAAGGACCTGCGCCTTAGGCAGAAAAATGACGAGTTTGTGATTACGAGAAAGCGTCCGTTGGTGGAGGGAGATTCGACAAAGATGATGGAGACAAGCATCCCGTTATCAAGGGAAGAATTTTTTGCATTAGCTGCAGGAATTGAGTCAAACGTTGAAAAGACGCGTTATATTGTGAATGTCTCAGGATGGCAGGGTGAACTCGACATTTTTAGTGGACGACATGCTGGTCTCGCAGTATTGGAATTCGAGTTTAAGAGCGATGAGGACTTGGAAGACTTTAATAGTAATCAACAGCTTGGTTTGATTGACATTACTAATGAAGAATGGTTGGCCGGTGGCCGTTTGGCGGAAATTGATGGTAATGAATTAAAGAAAAAACTTGAAGCATTTTTAGGGTAATTACTTATAAAAATAAGAACACGGTTAGGGTTCTTATTTTTATTTCATATTAATTTCACATTGGAATGATATTTTAATGAAGAAAGGAAGAATATGGAAGTAATACAAAGAGCGTGGCATTTTATTACACGTAAGAAAATGAAAACTTTGATCATGACGGTGATTTTGATTTTGATTTCCTCAGTGATTTTAAGTGGATTAGCAATTAAAAATGCTACCGATCAGGCGGCAAGCGAGATCGGGAAGAAGGTGCAAAGTGCGTTTGTGCTGGAAAATAATGCTAGATATAATTTGGGGACACCGAGAGGGGCTGGTACGGTAAAAAATAAAGATATTGAGCAGATTGCAAAGCTTGACGGCGTGACTGGTAACGTGAGGAGAATGGACGCTTTGGTGGATTTAAAAAATGCAAAGCAAATTAGATTACCAGGCGGAGCTTCGGATTATGATGCAAAAAAAGAAAAAGAGTATGGCGAAGCAGTGAACTTTATGGGGGTAAATGATTCGGCACATGAGCTTAAATTTCGTACAGAAACATTTAAATTGGTTGCCGGTAGACATATTACGGAAAATGATAAATTTAAAGTGTTGGTGCACGAGGATTTTGCAAAGCAAAATAATTTAAAAATAGGAAGTAAATTAAAAGTTCAGGCCAATCCGTATGATCCAGATAATCTACAGAAATCCCACGAGTCGGCAGAAGTAGAGATTGTAGGAATCTTTAGTGGTAAAAATTCACGAAAGGCGGCGGTGCGTTCAGAGTTATTTGAGAATATTTTCTATACAGATTTAGCAACAACTAGAAAAGTGAATAAGGTAAATTTGGATAATGAAATTTACCAGAATGTAACATTCTTCGCAAAAGATATTAGTACGATGGGGAAGGTGTTGGAGCAGGCGAAAAAGTTACCAGTAGACTGGAAGATGTATCAGCTAACTAAAAGTGAACAAGAACTTGCGGGTATCACAAGTACGTTGAGTGGGATCTACGGATTGGTATTTGGAGTGATGGTACTTGGTATGGTGATTGGAGTCGGGGTATTGGCACTGGTGTTATTCCTATGGATTAACGAAAGAAGAAAAGAAGTTGGAGTCTTGCTCGCAATTGGTGTTTCTAAAACAAAGATTGTCCTGCAGTTTTGTTTAGAGATTTTAATGATTTTTGTGGTGAGTTTTGGGCTGTCATATTTCACATCAAAGACTGTGGCGCAGAATATCGGGAATGACTTAGTGGCTCAAGCATCAAAAAATACAACTAAGGAGATTAATCAATCTTTGCGAGGGGGAAACTTTGGTGCGGATGCTGACTCTTCAGTGTCAACGAAGACAATCGATCATATTGAGGTGAAGGTTGAACCTAAATTGTTAGTTGGTACGGGGATTTTTGGAATAATAGTAATTATTGTTTCAGTATTAATTGCAGCAACACCAATCTTAAAACTGAAGCCAAAGAAACTATTGATGGAAATGGAGTAGAAAATGGAAGTGGCTTGGCGTGCTTGGTTGGCGGTGAGACGAAAATGGGCAAGAAGTTTAACATTACTGCTCATCATGTGTCTAATATTTGCGGCATTAATCTCAGGCGCAGTGGTAAGAAAATCGATTAATGAATTGAAAAAAACTTTGAACAGGAATTTTCATGCAGGATTTACGCTAAGGGCGGGGAGGGGACTAATTAAAGACGGCGAGGCGCAGGAGATTTTAAAAGTTCAGGGGGTTCAAAAAGCGAATTTTCAAGCGGATGAATTATTGGAAGTCCCTCATTACAAGCTAGTAGAGGGCAACGAAACGAACGTAACGCTTGATCATAAGGACGAAAAGCAGACCTTAGTGGCTAGTTTTATAAGTGAAAGTGCGGAGATTGAAGAATTTCTGAATGGAAAGTATGAAATAGTGAGGGGGAGAGGAATATCCGAGGGGGCGGAGAATGAGGTGTTAATCCATGAGGAATTTGCCACATTAAATCAAATTCAGGTTGGTGATGAAGTTGAGGTAGGACTTTACAAAAAGAAGCTCAAGCTAAAAATAGTGGGGGTGTTTTCAGGAAAAGATAGTCAACAGACTTTTAGGGCGGAGATGATTGAAAACCGATTTTTGGTAGGGATAAAGACGCTGGGGCGGCTTAAAAAGAACTTAGAATATCAGCTAGTAAAATATTTGGTCAATGATCCGAAGCGAGTGGATGAGGTGATTGGCTCAGTAAAGAAACTGGAGCTAGATTGGAAAGAGCTGAATCTGGAAAATAACTTTGCAAAAAAAGAAACGATTTATCAGACAATAGAAAATGTCGAAAAATTGTTGGCGAAGATTTTGGTTGGAGTGAGCGTGATGGGGATTTTAGTCCTAGGTTTTGTACTACTATTTTGGTTTAGAGGAAGAATCCATGAGATTGGTACACTGCTCGCGATTGGTAAGACAAAGGTGAATATTTTCTGGCAAATGTTGATTGAGCTAATTATTATAGCAACACTTTGTTTTGGGCCGGCAATCTTTCTGGGAAATTTATCAGCTGGAGCTTTGACAGAGAAGATTATGAGTGAAGCGAATCCTGATCAATCGGGAAATACGACGGATGTGGTTCTAGGCCGAAAACAGTTGGATTTACTAGACTATCTAGGAGTATATATGTGTGGTGGGGTGGTGATTCTTTTGGCGGTGGGTGGAGCCTCGGTATCAGTGATGAGATTAAAACCTAAAGCAATTTTAACGAAGATGAAATAGGAGGAATATGTCAATTTTAAAAATGAATAAGGTGGAATTTACTTACGAAAATACGGGAGTACAGGTATTGAAGCCAACAAGTGTGGAATTTGAAAAGGGGAAATTCTATGCAGTGGTGGGAAAGTCAGGCTCCGGAAAATCAACATTTTTGGGGTTACTCGCAGGGCTGGATACTCCAACGGCGGGTGAGATTTTGGTAGATAAAATTGATATTGCCGCAATGGGCTATTCATATCATAGAAAGCATAATATTGCTTTGGTGTTTCAAAATTATAATTTGATTGATTACTTAACGCCATTAGAAAACTTAAAATTGGTGAATTCGAAAGCAGATGGTGAGATTTTGGAGCGAATGGGGTTAGAAAAAGGAATGGCAG
>CALFGG010000034.1 GCA_937958235.1 uncultured Candidatus Saccharibacteria bacterium | reverse complement strand
CTGCCACCATTCCCATCGCAATACCAGCTCGCCCACCATCAACATTCATCTTATCCACCAATCCCCCCGTCTCCTCATAGAGCACTTTATCTCCCAGCTCTGTCGCAATCGTCTTCAAAGTCTTCCCCGCCTTCACTCCAGCCTGTACCGTCTCAGAAATCCTAATCGCCTCATTGTCAATCTGCTGTGAAACTTTTTCTTTCATCAAAGAAAGATACAACATTCGACGGTATTCTTTCATTGATAACCCAAAATTATCCTCTAAAATTTTCTTAAAGCTTTCTTCACTACGTTCCACACCGCCAATTTTTCGGTGGTTATCCAAAGCTTTATCAATCTCTTCCTTATTCACTGTCAAATGATATTCAGCCGCAATCTTTAAAGCATATGCATAATTCTCTGCCTCTGTCAGCGCCATTCGCTTATAATGCGTCTCCATCGATGAAGCATCTTTTTCATTCCCCAATTTCCCTTGTTGTTGTTCAATTGGCGTAATTGTACTCTTATAAATCATCAAATAATCTGAATATCTTACATGTTCATTTTCTACCGACGCTACCGATAATGGTACTAACTGCGTCAAACGATATAACACCAAATCCGTACTTTGCCACTTATAAAGCGCTAAATACAAAAAACCACTCATTAGCATCACTGCCACTAGTGAAATTACAATCGTCAATGTCACCACACGATATTTTGCATATTGCAAAGGATATTTAAACTTACGCCCCTTTGAAAGCACCTCCTCACGTCTCTCTTCAATTTTCTCGAGCTCAGTTTTATTCCTAAATTCTTCGATCTCTTTCTGCTCTTTACGTTCTTTCAAACGTTTCAAAAGCGAATCTTTTTTCACCTCTCCCTTACTTTTATTCTCACGTTTTTTCATTTTTATCCCTAGCTCCTATTTTGTGTTTTCCGAAACAATATTTTGCAATTTTTCACAAATTTCCGCCGGTTTACCTACCGCTGAAATCACTAAATCTCCTACCCCTGTCTGAATTAAAATTGTACCATACCCAATCATTCCACCAATCAC
>CALFGG010000033.1 GCA_937958235.1 uncultured Candidatus Saccharibacteria bacterium | reverse complement strand
CAGGAAATTCTTGATATAGCGTTAATCCGGCAGCACCAAGGCCGACACCAGCGAGCATACGCCTAAGTGAAGTTCGCCAGGAAGAGAGAGCGAGGCGGTTGAGATTTAGGCGAATATTGGTTGATTCTTCAATATAGCTGGTGAACTGAGGAGCTTTTTGAGCTGAGGCGGCAGCATCGGTGTTCAAGTCTGATAAATGTAGTTTATTGGATTCGTGAGATTCGTGTGTTTTATTATTTTCATTAGTTTTATGAAACACTTTAGCAAGATCAATGCGGCCAAGGGAAAGCTGGCTGACGGAAGTAGAAACTCCATCAAAGAAAGTATGGCTGGTTGGACCGAGTTCGGTGAATAAACCCTGAGCCGATAATGTAAAGAAGAATGGCAAAAAAACTACTGCAGAAAAGATGAGTGGCTGGCGGGATAAAATCTCCCGTCTGCAAGATTTTTGTTTGATGAGTTTGACAATTTGATAGATAAATAAAACAAAAACGCTAACCCAGAACGAGAAAATAGCGCCGCGAGAAAGGGTAAGATAGAGGGTGGCGATTAAAAAGAGAGGAAGACCAAAACGAAGAAAGTGGCCAAGTCTTGAAGCTGGGTAGGGGTCGGAATTTAGTTTATTGGAGTGGTTTTTTGGCCTCTCAAGGAGATAAAAAAGACTGAGAAAAATTGGGGCAAGGAGGAGATTTGCCATAAACTGCGACTCGATGGCAAAACCGTTTGGATGAGGAAACCCAAAGACTGTTGATGTGCAGCCTTTACACAAAAAAGTGAATTCGCGAGGGGCCCCAGCGATGTCCAAAATTGATTGAAACCAGCAAAAAGCCGAAGCAAGAGTGCCGGCAATAAGAAGATTTTTATTGAAACTTTTCCCTATTTGAGTTTTATATTGTGAAATATTTTGAAGAATTGTCAATAGGGAAAGGCAGATACACCAGATGACGCCAGAGGTAAGAATGGCGCGCAAAAAATTAGGTGAGTCAATACTATTAATAGTAGTAAAGAATGGATAAGCTAACGAAAAAAGGCGAAGAAAATGGGGGTAGAGTTTATCCGATTCATGACGAGAAGGGGGATGAGGTGGCTGATTAACGGGATATTTGGTTTTAATGACGATTCTAAGAGAATAAACATAGAGGCGAAAATTTTCGGGGAGAGAGAGGATGGCAAAAATTAAGAGCCAGAGTAGTGGGAGGGATAATTCGAAATTGGTGGTAGCTGTGGAAAGAATCGGGATGACGGGATGGTAAGAAAAAAATAAACAGAATGGTAAGCAGAGAAGCATGATTTGCTGGATTTTAGAAAGAGAGGAGGTGGTGGAAACTAAGGATTTTGAGTTAGTTGTATTGGTAAGTTTTTTCGTCATCAAGATTACCTTTCTTGATTAGTATGTTTTTGCTGAAATTGTACTTCTGTCGCCGAGATGGTTCGTGCGAGATAATCTTCTAGTTGCTCCTTAAAATGGTGGGTTGAGAATTTTTCAGCAGTTTTAGAAATTTCTAGAGGTGAAAGGAGGGAAGAATGGGATGCTTGGTTTTCTCGTGAGGCTTTTTGGGGAGCTATTTTACTATCAGCAGATACCTGAGAGAGTTGATTAAACTTTTTTATCGCAGAAACAAGGGAATTGACGGTTTGCGACTCAAAAAAGAGGCCATTTTTACCGTCTTTTATGTAGTCCTTGGCGCCACCTTTATTAAAGGCGATGACTGGACAACCAGCAGCGAGAGCTTCAACTGGGGCGATACCAAAAGGCTCTTCTGATGGAAAAATGAAGGCCTTGGCATTTTTCAAATATTCTTTAAGCTCTGATTGCGGAAGAGTAGAATGAAGCGTGATTAATTCGCGGTGAGCTTTGCTAAGCTGAAGTAGTTTTTGATGTTCAGGACCATCACCGATTAAAACCAGCGGTTGTTTTGACTCGATGCAGGCATGAATTGCGAGATCAAGCCGCTTCCAGCCAACTTGTCGTGAGAAGTTAATAAAGTACTGGCCGTTATTTAAGGAGTTTTCCACAAGTTCAATTTGATTTTTATTTAACTTTGTGTTGTGATAAATATTTTGTTCAATTTGACTTTTTGTAGTTTTTATTGTTTCGTGTGGTTTTTGGTTTATTTGACTTTTTCCATTTTTATGTTGTTCTATTATTTGACAATTCCCTTGTCTGATGTTTTTATATTCTGCTACCTCTGAGAAATTCTCTGTATTGACCGGAGGAAAAATAATTTCTGCTTCCCTTTTATAATATTTTTTAATTTCAGATTTAGCAAAATCAGAAATTGTAATATAGAAATCTGGACGTGCGGCTGCTTCAAGATCATTTTTTCTGAGTCTTGGTAGAAGTAATTTAAAAATGGGACGAACGATAATATTTAGCGGGCCAAAGCCTGGATCTTTTTGATATTCCCTACTCTTTCCCCAGTAATACTGTGTGGGAACATGACAGTAACAGAAATGAGTGCCTGGGCTGGTCTTAACAAATTTAGCATCACAACCGGAGACAGAAATAACCAGATCATAGCGCGTGAGGTCGAGATTTTTAAAATAAGCCTGGCGGAGAGGGGCGATAAAGCGCCTAGTGAAGGCTGGAAAAATATTTAGCCAACCAGTTTTAACTTCGGCATCTTTAAACCAGTCAATCTTCTTGGGGCGGTATTGAGAAGTATAGATAGGGGCGTGAGGAAATAAATGATGAATTTCACGGAGAACCTGTTCAGCACCACCAACAACAGTGAGCCAATCGCAGACAAGAGCAACTTTTGGATTGCGATCTTTGAATTGATGAGCAAAATCATGATGGGATTCTTTAGGACTACGACTAGAGGACGCTGACATTATTTGGCGCCTTTACGAATTAGAACCGCTTTAATGGTACGTAAAATGATCTGAAGGTCAAAGAGAACAGACCAGTTTTGGATGTAATAGAGATCAAGAGCGCGACGTTCGTCGAAACTAATCGAGCGACGTCCGGAGACCTGCGCGAGACCGGTGAGGCCAGATTTGACGGTTAGAAGGAGTGAACGATCACCATAGTTCCTGAGCTCGCCGGGGACAAGTGCACGAGGACCAACAAGAGAAATATCGCCTTTTACTACGTTGATGAGTTGGGGCAACTCATCAAGTGAGGTGGCGCGAATAAATCTGCCAATTTTTGTAATACGAGGATCATGTTCAAGAAAATCACCATTATCACGGTACTCTTTGCTAAGCTTTTCTGCGTCTTTGATCTTCCCTTCTTGCTCCATTTTATGGAAGGCAGCTTCCGGACTCATGCCGCAATAATTGATTTTCATACTACGAAACTTATGGATTTTCACTTTTTGATTGAAGCGACTAAGTCGAATTTCAGAATAAATAGCATGGGCGCTCGGGGTGGATAATTTAATTAGAAGCCAAATAATAAGCATGACTGGTGAAGCGAGGAGGAGAAGAAGGGTACCTAGAATAAGATCCATGAGACGTTTAGCAACCTTAGCACTACCAACTAGCGGAGTTGCCTTAACCATGATGACAGGCGTACTACCGATGAGTTCAAGTTCCCCCATGGAAGTTGAGAGGGTAGTTTCAGATGGAGTAAAGTAATAGTGGAGGTGATGATTAATGGACTGACGATAGACATATTCAGTTTGCTTCTCATCGGTTTGAAAAATTACATCCGCTTCACATTTCTTAAGAGCCTCTTTTAGCGAGGAGTATTGAAGCTTTTTACGATATTCTTTGGGGATAAATTGATTCCCTGCTACAACACCAACTACACGATAACCTTCTTCAGGGTAATCAAGCATTTGTGAAATTAGACGAGAAGTTGCCTTGCTATTGCCGATAATGATAGCGCGAAGCGAACCAATGCGCTGTTGTAAAATAATTCGACGGATGACCTTGAGAAAGAAACGGACAATGGTGAGCGAAAAGAAGCAGATAACCATTGCATAAAAAGCAATAAGACGAACCGGAAATAAGTCTCCTTCAAGGAAGAAATCAAAGCTGATTAAAAACATGACGCCAATAACAGAGGCAGCAAGGAGGCGCGAAGTTTCATGCCAATGAGAACGCCCTAGGAAGATTTTTTTATTATAGAGGCCGAGAATCGCTAAAATAATTAGCCAGACTGGCACCATGACGGCAACCGAAAAGGTAAATTTGAGCGGATCGGAAACGAAGTAGTATGGACGACTGTCAATTTTTGTACGAATTAAATAGGCGAACAGAAAAGAGGCAATGATTGCCAAAGAGTCACCAAGCATCAGACAGAAACGGAAAAATACAACACTAGAATCTTTTTTCATTTACAGTTATTTTACTCTAGAAAGAACAAAAGGTACAGGGTCTAAGACATAAGAAGAATATAAAAATTATTCGACAGTAACCGATTTAGCAAGATTGCGAGGCTGGTCAACATTATTGCCCTTAGCGACAGCCATATGATAGGCAAAAAGTTGGTTTAATAGATTAAAGAGAATAGGAGTGAGGATGGTGAAGTTTGTATCAATTTTAATTATCGACTCCACTGGTAAATCAAAATCGGTATCCGTAAAGACGACAACATGGCCGCCGCGAGCTAAAACTTCTTGAATGCCGGAGAGAGACTTTTGAAAGAGGAAGCCGGATTGCAAAATAACAACCTCAAAGAAGCGGTCGTCGATGAGAGCGATGGGGCCGTGCTTGAGTTCACCGGTAGGATAAGCATTTGCATCGATATACGAAATTTCTTTTAGTTTTAAAGCCCCTTCGAGAGCGATGGGATAGTTAACGTCACGACCAAGATAAATGGCATGTTGATAGTCTTTATACTGGTGTGCGAGATTAGACAATAAAGGATTGACTGACTGCAGTATTTTAGCAATTTCATCAGGGAGTTGGGCGATTTCTTCAATAATAGGCGCAAGGAGGCGTGAATTTACACCTT
>CALFGG010000032.1 GCA_937958235.1 uncultured Candidatus Saccharibacteria bacterium | reverse complement strand
TGTGCTAATTCAGTGCTGGGTCTTAGGCCATGGTATCGTGGAATTGTGACGAGGGATAGCTCGGGCTCTTGTACGATTGGTAAGATTGCACTTGATGATAATGGTAATACGAAACTTGCAGGATTTGTTTGGGTAATAATTTTAAACCTAATGTATGATGCCTCCCTAGTTTCAAGTTTTGTAGCTACAGGATTTATTATTTGGGGTGGCTATAAATATATTACATCTGAAGGTGATCCATCAAAGGTTATGTCTGGTAAAAAGATTATTACAGCAGCAGTGATTGGTCTGGTTCTGACAATTTCAGCTTCGGTGATTTCTGATACCCTAGTGAATGTAATTAGTGGAGTGGCAAAATAATGAATCTCGGTAACTTCTTAAGTGGTCTTATTAAAAAAACAGGCGTGATTTTTGCAGATGATTTTGATATTAAAAATGTGGATTCGCTTAATAATGCGTTGAATAATATTCCGAATCGAGGTAATACAGACAATTATGATGTTATGGTGGTCTTCAACTGGATTTATTCGATGGCGGCAATTGTGGCGGTTGGCTATATCGTCTATGGGGCGATTTTATTTGGAATTTCTGAAGGTGACCCAAGTAGAGTGAAGAAGGCTAAGGACTCTGTGACTTATGCAATTATTGGATTAGTGATTGTGGGGCTCGCATGGGCGATTACGTCATTTGTAACTAAATCGATAAGTTAGGAGATGAAGATGAAGATTGGTCAAAAAATTTTATTAGGACTGGTGGGTGTGTTGAGCTTGGGCTTGTTTAATATGGCTACTTTTTCTCAATATACTTATGCTGAAGGGGTGAAGAATAAAGTGTGTGAAGAATTAGCTAACGCTGAGGATGTTGACGAATCGGTATTACAGGCAGCCGGCTGCTCGGGGCCAACTGGAAAACATAAAAATATATCCGAACTTGCTAATACAATTATAAATGTTGCGATGTCGCTTGCGGGAATTGTGGCAGTGGGAGCTTTAATTCTTGCTGGACAAAGATATATTGCAGCGGGCGGTGATGCAGCTAAAATTGCGAGTGCAAAACGAATCATCGTTTATGCGATCGTGTCACTTGTGATTTCATTCTTGGCTTTTGCAATTGTGAAGTTTGTGATTACTTCATTAAATATCTAGGTTTTGTTTGAATTAATGGGGGTGGGAGAAGTCTTATACTCTTGCTTCTATGGATGCTTATGATATAATAAAAAAAAGTAATATTAAAGGAAGAAATATGAAAATTACTAACAAAGTCAAAACATTAGCCGCTGGTGGTCTTGGCGTGGTAGCAATGGGTCTTCAAGCTGCTCCTACTTTTGCTGCAGGCAAAGTTCGTTGTCCAGATGGTTCTAATGTTAATAACCTTACTGATTGTAAAGGTATTAAAGAGAATAATCTTAACTCTAATGATTTAATGGGGACTCTTAATATTATTATTAACGTTGTGATCGGTATTATCGGTTTTGTAGCTGTGATGGTAATCATCCTTGGTGGTGTACAGTACACAACTTCAGCTGGTGATTCTGGTAAGGTTAAGAAAGCAAAAGACACAATCATGTATGGCATTATTGGTCTTGTTGTTGCTTTGATGGCTTACTCAATTGTCAACTTTATTCTCTCAAACGTATTTAAATAAAAAGCTTTGACAAAATATAATTTTGGGAAAGTAGTTTAAAATGACAAATAATTTGAAAAAAGGCTTGGGGCTCGTTGTATTAACTTTGACTACAGTGTTTTGCTTTGTTGGTAATGTGGATGCAATAGGTTGTCCTGCTGGTTCTTTGCGTGGTGAGGGGGCAGACGTAAAATCAATCTCTGAATGTAACATTGCACAGGAACACGCTGGTTCTAATGATTTGATGGGCACGATTAATATAGCTATTAATGTAGTCTTAGGCGTCTTAGGGCTGCTAGCAGTAATTGTAATCATCTACGGTGGCTTTATGTATACTACATCTGCCGGTGATGCAACTAAGATTAAAAAAGCCAAAGACACGATTATGTATGGCGTGGTAGGTTTAGTAATTGCCCTACTAGCATATGCTATCGTGAACTTTGTAGTATCAAGCATCTTTAAGTAAAAATATAAAAATAGACCTTCGGGTCTATTTTTTATGGTTTAAAAGAAGTGGTTTTTGACTTGATCATTTACTGATTTTTATTTTGATAATTATGTATCTCATTAAAATGATTATGATTGTAATTCCCTACAAATGAGAGTATAACTAGGATAGTTTGAAATAGAAAAAGTGGAGGAATATCTTGGGATAAAAAAGTACTGCCGAAGCAGTACTTTCTACATAACGTTCCAAGATTATTGTATGGTAATCTTGGTTGGGGTTTCGGTTTTTTCCTTCTCAAAGGAAATAGTGAGGACGCCGTCTTTTAGTTCGGCCTTAACGCTTCCCTCATCTTCACGGACGGAAACTGGGAGTGCGATTGTGCGAGAAAACTCGCCCCAGTAACATTCTTGAATATGCCAACGAGTGGTTTGCTCGTCTTCGCCGCCACTAAGGATTCCTGAGATGGTTAAGATGTTGTCAGAGATGGTCACATCGAGGTCATTTTTGGAAATGCCTGCAGTGCGAGCCTTAACAACTAATTTATCAGCAGTTTCATATACATCAACTGCTAATTGACCTGGAAAATCTTCCGGTTCGTCCCACGCCTCTGGATCTTCTTCTGATGGAAAACTGTTAGAGAGTTGAGCAGGGTTTTGCTCAACTTCTTCTTGGCTATCATTATCCAGAAATGCAGCCGCAAGTTCGTCTTCCATAAGCATGTCGTCGTCATTTGTACGAGCCATTGCTAAGTATTCCTCCACTTTTAACTATTGTTATGGTTAATTATAGGAGTGGTTATGCTAAATTGCAAGAGAAAAGTGTGTTTTGATGTAAAAAGCACAATAGTTAATATGATATTGGAGCTGGTTTCGCCAAACAGGTGTGAGAGGTGCGGGACTCCTGGGGTAGTGTTTTGTGATTGTTGTAAAAAATATCTAGCTAGTACTAATCCGGGGTATGTTGTGAGTAATGGCTTTGGGTTTATGGAAATTATTATTGGGGGCGTGAAGGAAGGGATTTTATCGGATCTTTTAAAGAAGTATAAGTACGGATGTAATAGGGAGTTGGCTGAGGTTTTGGCTGATACGGTCTATGAGAGGTTGCAGAGTATTGTGGATGATGAGACGAGGGTTGGTGGTAAGGTGGTGATAATTCCCTTGCCAACGATTGGCCGACATATTCGCGCTCGCGGGTTTGATCATATAAAGATTTTAGTTAATAGGTTTTCAGAAATTGCGCCTGTGGAAGATCTAATTGCGAGAAAGAGGAACTCTGTTCAAGTTGGAAAAGGGGCGGAAGAGAGATTGAAGCAGGCGGAGAGTGCTTATATGATAAGGGAGGGGGTACAATGCGATCCTGAGATTAAGTATGTTTTATTTGATGATGTATGGACAACGGGCGGAAGTATGCGGGCGGCAGGTGAGGTGTTGAGAAGAGCAGGAGCGACGAAGATAAGTGCTGTTCTCTTAATGAGTAATGACTATATTGAGGCTACAGAAAACCTGCCTTTTGGGCAGGTTTAATAAGGTAATATGCCGTATTTAGCGAGGAGTGCTGACGCCGATGACGGAGTTGAGAACGAAGTTAACAATGGCGAAAGCAAGAAGAGAGATGATAAGGCCGATAATTGCGTAGAGGACGGTATTTTTTGCGTCAGTGACTTTTTTACTGTCGCCGCCGGAAAGGATGTAGCGTAAACCGCCATAAACTAACATAATTACAGAGATAAGGCCGACGATGAGTAGAATTGTATTAGTGATGCGACTAAAGACGCCATTATTGCCGATTAACTCGGTTGGCATGCCTTCAGCACGAGCCGCATCTGCGCCTTCTTGAATAGAGATGGCAGAGGCAAGAGCACGACTGGTTGAGAGGCAAATAAGTGCACCAAGACCGGTTAAGGTTTGAGTTAAGGTTTTTGTAATTCTTTTCATAAAAATTTATCGAATCTCGCAATTACTTAAATGATGTGCTTATTTTACCATATATGTTCTAAAAAAGCAATTTTTGCAAAATAGGAGGTTATCCTCCAGAGGAGAGTGAGCAACTATAAAAGACAGTAATATTTTTGATGAAGTTAAGAATAGAAAAATAAAAAAGGCCTCTGCTGAGGCTATTTTATGGCGGAGAGTGGGAGATTCGAACTCCCGCTG
>CALFGG010000031.1 GCA_937958235.1 uncultured Candidatus Saccharibacteria bacterium | reverse complement strand
TGGGGTAGGATAATCACCGACGTTGATACTTTTCCGGTAAGTCTCGCCGCCTCTTTTAATTTGTATTAGCAAACTGATTTTGCCGTTAGGTAAGATGCGTTGCGATATGTGCTTTTCTTTTCTAATCTTTCTTGTCATTCAAATCACTCCTTACTTTGAGGGCATTTATGCTAAAATTGGGTATAGTAAAAGACCTTTTGAGAGGGTAGTTTACTTTACTCTGCCATTGCCGTGGCAGAGTTTTTATATTATTTCTTTACTTTATCTTCCAACAATTTCATATTTTCTAAAAATGCTTTTTCTACCGGTGTTTGATCGGCGTCGATAATATTCTTGTATTTATCATATTCTTCATCAGCCTTAGCAGCTGCGCGTTTATGGCTGATTCTACCGGCTGTCTGAAGAACCCCTTGACCGTATAAATCACAGAATTTATCCAGTTCACTTATCCAATCACTCATATACATTTGCTTGTGCTGCTTTGCTCGCATTTCAGCTAGATCGAAGAATGCGGAAACGAGTGTATTTAGATTACTTAATTCATCTTCGTTTAAATAATTTTTAGCAATTCTCACTTCTTCTCTTGTTGGATGAGTGCCTTTGAAATTAGTTAGACCCATGTTTTGCTTGTCGGCATTTGCACGTGTATATACAATTTCAGCTGCTGTATTTCCATGTGCCGCATAGTGCAGTTTATTTTGCACTGTTTTGAAGAACGTGACTGATTCAGGAGATTTAGGATCATAATCCACACTGGTTGCATAGATGTCTAATACCTGCTTCCAAAATACTCTTTCTGATGAACGAATATCGCGAATCTTTTGGAGCAACTCTTTCCAATATGTACCGCCACCGGCTGCTTTTAATTGTTCGTCGTTTAATGCAAATCCTTTGATTAAGTATTCCTTTAAGATTGAGTTTGCCCAAATACGGAACTGCGTACCACGCACAGATTTAACACGATAGCCGACAGAAATAATGACATCGAGACTGTAAAAGTTTGTGGGTTTGGTAGAAAATTCGGAAATTCCGAATTTTCTCAATGTATCATCCTTTTGCAATTCTCCTTCATCATAAATGTTAATTATATGCTCGTTAATAGTTGATTTGGATTTCTGAAAGAGCTCGGCCATTTGATCTTGTGACAACCAAACTGTTTCGTTTTCCATATGAACTTCAATTTTAGTATTTCCATCTTCTGTCTGGTACATTACTAATTCATCACCATTTTCCATGTGCTATCACCTCCTTGAACTTAGCTATCTTTCTGATTGTTATACTTTTTTGATTATATAAGTCAGTTTTCCGACTATTTCTACATCTTTTTCGCTAAAAATCATTGGTGGTTGTATTCCGTCATCAAATTCAAGAATTACAGTTTCGTTTCTTTTGAAATATCTTTTTACAGCGGTTTCTTTACCTTTCATAATAAACGCTCCAATCTCACCATCTTTTAATTTGGAAGTGTTTTTGAAAATCAAAGTATCTCCATCAGATATACCTGATCGAATCATGCCATTTCCAGAAGCGTAAGCAATAAAATCAGATTTACCGCTGTCAAATAATTCTGGGGAAACCATAATGATTTTCTGAGGATTGTTTAAATAACTCTCTTTATCCATCTGAATTATTCCTTTTGCTTTTCTTCTTTTTCATAATATTCATCTTGAGCAGGAGAGTCTTCAACAATTTGTTCTTCATACACCGGCTTTTCAATCACATCTACATGTTCGGGGTCTGCCACACCATTATGACCGGAACAAGCACCTTTGCGCGTCTTTGAACCCCAATGGAAACCATCCTTACATAAAATATAAGGATCTGATGTTGTTGTTTCTGTTCCGGTTTGTACTTTTTCTATATGAGTTACTGCTTCTTTTGCTGGATGATATATGTATTTAGAATATGTAATCCCATCAACTACGCAATCAGAAGTAATTGATACTCCATCGCATGTTGGCAGTTGCTTTTCTTCTTCCTCTTTTTTATCATTCTCAGTCTCGTTATTTTGGGAGGCTTGTGATGAACTTTCTTCTTTTCGCTTGTTGTTTCCATCCAGCAAGCCTAATACCAATAAAACTGCGAGTACAGTGGGAAAGTTTATACGTTTAAACCAAGAGTGGCTTGATGAGTCAATATTCGGTTGATTAATATGAATTGCCTCCCAGAGTTTGTAGTCGAGAAATGAAATTCCCACCACGAGAAAAATACCAACTATTCCCTGACTAAAATCTCCTTTTTTAAAATTGGACACAATTACGCTCATACCAGCAATTACAAAAAGCGATGTAAAAATAAATGCCACAAAAGTTAGTCTCTTTTTCATAAATTACAAATTTCCCCTTATATCTAATTAAATACTACCGATTACCTTTCCGACCGTAACCATTTTGTCATAGTCGTTGCAATGTATATCCTGATATTGCTTGTTGTGAGATATCAACCGATCTTTTCCGAG
>CALFGG010000030.1 GCA_937958235.1 uncultured Candidatus Saccharibacteria bacterium | reverse complement strand
TAAGGCGGCGCATACCGAGAGAGTGTTAATAGGTGGACGGGAGGCAATTGCTTCGGCGGCAGTTGAGAATGCGCGGTCGGCAGCGGCAGTAGATCAAGCGGCGAGCTTTGATGTGCAGAATGGGTTTGTGGCGGATGCGTTCTTGGCAAACTGGGATGTAGTGGGGGCGACATATGATAATATCGTGCAAAACAAAGACGGCCTCTATCGGATCGATAATGGAGGGTCATTAATTTTTCGAGCGCAGGGTGGAGATAAAGAATTTAGCGCGAAGGAGATTCCTGAGATAGACTCAATGCGCATACGGGGGCGGCAAACTGGGGAGGTTTTTAGTGGTATAACTGAAGAGGAGATTCAAAGACAGGCGCAAGAATTTGTACAGAAAGTACAGCCAGAAGATATTCTTTCGATCGTTAATCAATCAGGAATATCTGGGAAGGCGCGTGAGCGAGTGCTGCAGGGGCTTTTGGGACGAAGAGAGTATTTGGTTAATAAATATACCGATGAAAATGACAAAAGAGAAACTGCGAAACTGCGTCGACGAGTATCAGTAAGTGAGGCATTGCAGGGATTAAAAAATCAGGAGTTGGAGAAGTCTTATGAGGGGGTGCTACGGATGAGGACTGAGGTGATTTGCGATCGTGATCATATTGAAGGGCAACGGATTGATATTATTGATAAGTCGGATGTGGGGTTAACAGAGGTAAGATTGAAGGTACGAGATCATAGTAGCTTGATTGCTGCATTGAAGCGAAAATATCTTGAGCTCGAAGATCGTAAACAAGAGTTGAATTTAGCAGAGAGTGAAACGAAGGGAGCGGATGAGAAGATATATGTGGACAAATTTGTTTATGAAGGAGTAAACAATAAGAGGCCGCAAGAACTTTGTCAGGCTTTTGTGCTGCAAAAAGGTGATATTAAGGTTTATATCGCTGACCCCACAAAGCGCGCAAGAGGACGGCTGACGACGATCTATACGAATAATAACCAGAGCGGTTTAGTGCGAAGCGCACTGGGTTTGGTAAAAATTGAAATGCCGGCTGGAATGGATCCGATAGAAATTGAGCAGACAGTTGATGAGATTTTAGAAAAAGATCTTGGGATAAATAATGCACTGTCCGAGGTAACCGAGGAAGCGGCGCAAGAATATAAGGAATCACGTTTGAAATGGCAGTATAAGATTGAGGGGGAGCTGTCTGTCGAGGAGAAAGAGCGTGCAGAGAGGCTTGAGCGAAAAGAGGTCTTCCCTGGCTATTCAACCTTGGTAGAGGAAGGCAAATATCTTGAATATTTAGAGAAATATGGTGATGACCTGAGGGCGATACATAACATGGGTATAGCGTCGGCCGAAGATTTGAAGATGGTCTTCACGCAAGGGTTGATGTGTACTACGGAGCGTTTTTCTCGAGGTTTGATGCGAGGCGGACTTTCTTCGGTGAGAGACATGGACTCTGGGGGAGCGGATAATGTGTTTACGCGGATTATGGGAAAGGACAAACGAGCGGAACTGGGAGGGGTTGTATTGATTTTGAGGCCTGAGATTTTCGACCGCACGGATTGGTATAGTTATTCCTCTGATACTTATGGGTCGACTGATCGAAGTGAGTTTAAAAAACGTATGTCTCCTGATGAAGTATTTGATTTTGTGGCAAATAGTGGAGACTATATAAGAAATAATGAGCAGATGTTTCGGATGGGGATTGGGGCGGAATATATTGAGGGGGTGGAGGTGGACGCTCAATTTAGAGAGTAGATGATTGCGAAG
>CALFGG010000029.1 GCA_937958235.1 uncultured Candidatus Saccharibacteria bacterium | reverse complement strand
GTATTGTTCGCTATCGTATCGAAGGGTCAGAGCTTAGCTCAGATCTAGTAGTACGCGACATTTCTTCCGGACTCGTGGCTTTTACTGTCAATTCAGCCTCCTTGTTCTAGAAACACTTTTGATGTCTTTTGCTATAATATACTTATGGCTATCATAATACTAATCGCAATCTTTCTGCTTTTCTACTTATTCAAAAGACGTTTAGGTTCACCAACCCTAGCCTCTATCGCTGGAGCACTTATTTACAACCTCTTTATTGAAGATATCGTTCGCTTCACCTCGAGCTTTATTTCAACTATCCCTGGCTCCTATATCCAATTTTTCGTATTATGCTTTTTTACCCTTCTGCTTCCTCTTATTTTATATTTTCGCCAGTCACATAGCCATTCAACTGGTCTTTTTTATATTATTAAATGTCTCGGTTTGACCAGTTTTATTTTTATATTGTTGGCACCGCAACTGCAGTTGTTTTTGCCATTCGATCAAATAAGTACCAATATCTTGCATACTATCACTCCTTTTAATCGTTTGATTATTCTGCTTTGCTCCGTCTTTGCCTATCTTGATATTCTTTTTTCGCAAAAAGAAATATAAACAGGCAATTATTAAGTATAGATAGAGGAAGCTTATATTATTTTTTGCCACCGTTACTGTCAAAATCTGTATCTCGCTAAAGGCCCCAATCATCTTAATTTGTAGCTCCAGAAGACTAACCCCTCCACTAAAAAGAAAATAGAGGTACCCGTAAATCCAGGACGGCAAAATTCCAACCATTGCAATACTAAATAGAATCATCGGCATCAATGGCGATAATATTACCGTCATAAAAATAGACAGCCACGAAAAGCGACCAAAATAATACAAGATTATCGGTAGAACCATTAGATTAACAGCCACCGCTACAATCAACCCCGTTCGAAGATTAAACACACTATCGATTTTAGCCAACATCGTTCTTAAATAGCCCTTCTTTTCCAAGCTTCTTTTTTTATTAAAACCTTTTCCAAACAAGAAACCCTCTATCAATGGATTAAGGACCAATATTCCAACATATGCCAGCATCGATAATTGCCAACCAATATTATTAATAAAATTTGGATTAATTAACAGTGTTATTGTAAACGTCAAAAATAAAATTCTACCTTTATCTAGTTTTCTTCCATAATAACTTGCAAAAATTTGACAAAAGACCACAATTGCTGCTCGCATTAGTGATGGGGTAGGTCCAATCATCATAATATATAACAGAACAAAAACTCCACAAAAATAGCTTTTCACTAATCTAGACATGGGCTTTAATCCGTCGGATAGTATCTTTACTAAAACTACTAGATGCATTCCCGAAATCACGATCAAATGCGTTAAACCGATTTCGCTAATCTCTTCTTTTAGGCTACTACTTAGGCCACTTTTATCCCCAACTAAGTACGCCACGGCCAAACCGCTTATTTTTGGGTCAAGTCGATTATTTAAATTTGTCTTTATATAATCACGAAAACTATTTTCTTCCCGCGAACTCCGCAATTTGTCATCTTTAAACTGATATTTTGTCTCGGCGGGAGACCTACAACTCACCCTCAAAAAAGTTATTATTGCAATTACAATGATTATTATTTTACTAATTTTATTCACCATAAAACCTCATTTAATTTCCGCCCCAAACTTACTTCATTAGCACAGTATTATCAAGACTCTTTTGAAAAAATCCTCACAAATCTTTATAGTAACAGGGAGAAAAATCTTTACCATAAGCAAGATATTTTTAATCAACATAAGCAAGATATTGAATAACAGTCATAAACAGTATTAGCCATAAATTCTTCCATGTTTCTCATTAGATTCATATTAATAGACCTGCTCTTAAAACTTGCATTCTCTCCCCCTACGATATAAGCTAGATGTAATGAGAAAAAAAGAACCTAGAATTGCCACACCAAAACTCCCCCTCTTTATTTACGACTTTGCCACCACGGGACAGGGAATTGCTACCCTAAATTCAGAGCTCATTATTAACCAGCAGTCTTACTCCGAACTGGTCGGCGTCAAGGTTTTACTCTGGAATGCGCTTCCAGGAGAGGTAGTTTCCAAATTTCAAATTGTTACCCAAAAACCACATTTTATTGAAGGGATCGCCATTGAATTTGAAAAACAATCCGAATCCCGCGTTGCGCCACAAGACAAACAATTCCTCTCAACTTCCCCCTGGCAAATTCTAAATGATCAAGCCGAATTATCCGCCAAATCAAATATCTTAGTTTCTCTCTTTA
>CALFGG010000028.1 GCA_937958235.1 uncultured Candidatus Saccharibacteria bacterium | reverse complement strand
TTTAACCAACCACTTCTCAATGAATTCGCCTTGCAGAGGCATACTTCCATGCGCTTTAATCAACCGATGTCGATTCGCTTCATTAGCCAAAACATCGCGCGCAATATGCGCCTTGGTGATAATCTCGCCGGATGCCACCAACTCGTCTACCCGCAAAATAAAACCGCAGCTCGCCAATTTTTCTGCAATCTGCCCCATTAGCTTAATTCGATCGGCGCGCAGTTGTGTGCATTTTTCCCTCAGTACCTTATTCTCCAGATCAATCCCCAAACCTAATGCATGAATCTTTTGTCCGCTTTCTTTGTCAATTGTCGAAAACTCTATTCCTGGGATTAATTCAATCTCTAGCTCTTTTGCCAGCAAAAATAACTCTTTATCATAGCCATCAACCGTGTCGTGGTCGGTGATAGCGATAGTCTTTACGCCTCGCTTTTTCGCCAAGCGTAACAGCTCAGCCGGAGCGTAATCACCATCCGAACAGTTCGTGTGGGTATGCAAATCTATCAAATCTGCCGCCATGAACCTAGCTTCCCTCTTAACGCCTCCATCGTTGGTTCATATTGCAAAAGCTGGCGAGCACGATAACTTCGCTTCATAACAATATCAACCAACTGGTCGACGCTATAGCATCTAACGAGTCTTGAACGAGCCTCGTCAATTGCATCTAATATTTCAGTATCCGTCACCCTTGAGTAAGGCGTCATGCTAAACACAAAATCAAACCAAAAATCAATACTTTTATTATTTTTCCATTCTGCATACATTGACCATATGGTCGGATGAGCAAGTTTGCCGTCGCCTATATCAGCGCAAGCCTGTATAAAATCATTCTTATCTATAACATGTAGATCTATTGGTAAATAACTTGCTGGCTTACGCCCTTCTGCCCACGCATCAAGCACTCCTTCAATTCGTGTCAAACTCTCATTAGTATTGAAATCAGACTGCGTAAACCCTTTGTCTTGGGCGACCGACCAAATAGCGTCGCGCGTTTTCTTGTCATTCTCATCACAGATCACGAAAGTATCCATATCCGGCATGACTTTCATGATAGTACGAGGTTTTAGTGGGGTTATGTTACAGTCGGCACATTGCGACGGGGTAAAATCAGCTCCTAACTGACAGCCCGGACACGGCCATAAAGCCCTAGCGGCCATCTCTCTGCGTATCAAATTCGACAACTCGCCAGTGCAGCGTGTAAATTCTGGTTGATCCTTAATGACTTGGTCGTCTTTTTCTGATGAATGATACGGAAATCCTGTTCCGTAGCCACCACAGAAACCATCAACACCTCTTCTTATCTCTCTTAATGCGCATGTTGCCATATTTCTTATTCCTTCGCCGAAAGGATCAATGGCACCATTTAGATAGTCTGCATTCTTTTGATTAACACGTAAAATTGCAGCCAAATCATACTCTGTTTCGGGGAAAATGCACGTCTCATTTGTATATTATATCATAAAAATGCATAGAGTCTATATTTCCTGGGCACAGGTACATCTTACACGACGCATGCATACGTACGTACACGTATTGGACGGTGCTCAGTAAAGCCTTAGGAGGATAAATTTTTGGCCCGTTTTAGACCTATCATACCCGAATTTTACCGCAAACTATTGACTTTAGGCGGCAAGTATGATATATATATATCAGCTTTTCGCACAATCCCGTGCGAGGAGTAGAACTTCGAGAAAA
>CALFGG010000027.1 GCA_937958235.1 uncultured Candidatus Saccharibacteria bacterium | reverse complement strand
CACAGAGTGAATCGTATCTTGTCCGAAATTCGTACTGACGCCTTAAAAAACTATGGCGAAAATGCAACCATACTAATAGTTTCTCACGCGGGTATTCTAAGAATCATTGACTATATACTTAGAGGTGGTACGGAAAAAGGTCTTTTCTATTCTCCGTTATATGATAGTGCAATTAATCTCCATCTTAAAAATTGTGATTATCAAATTTACGAACGTTAATCACTACTTTCTGTATTTTTTCTCTATAATTAATATTCTATGATAAAATAAGTACATCACATTGGACCTTCGCCAAGTGGTAAGGCAACGGGTTTTGGTCCCGTCATTCGCAGGTTCGAATCCTGCAGGTCCAGCCATAAAGAAAAACCTCTTTTGAGGTCTTTTTTATATATTTTTCTTATGGTCGCTTTTAAGTGTTACAATTAGCTTATGCATAGCATTAAAATTCTACAACTCAATGTGTGGGGCGGACGCATTAAAGACGGCCTTACTAATTTCATAAAAGAGGGGAACTACGACCTCATTTGTTTACAAGAAGCCGTCTGGGACCGTAATCACACCAAAACCCTAGAGTATTTTATGGATACCGTTGATAAAATCAAAGAGGAAGCCAACTTCAAATATGACACTCGTAGTAGTCAATTTGGTATTTCAATTTTAAATAACACTATTCATTATGAGAGCGGTAATGCTATTCTTAGTAAAATTCCTTTTAAGCACTCTGAAGAAAAAATTCTGCATGGTGAGTACTGTTTTGCTACAAACCTAGATCAATACGAGCAAGCCGTAAAGCATAATCTTTATACCGCACAAAAAGTTATTTTAGAAAATAGTCTCACGGTAATTAATTATCATGGCTACTGGCTAAAAGACCCGCTTGGAGACGAAACTTCAATCTCATGCATGCGCTCCGTCGCCGACATGATTAGCTCAGACAAAAACCCCGTTGTTCTTTGTGGCGACCTAAACGTTATTCCTGAAGCAAAAGCAATGCGTGAGCTCGATTTTCTTCGCGACCTCACAGCTATTCATAATGTTCCCACCACTCTGCGCAATATTCGCTTCACAAAAGACGTTCCTTGTGACCATATTTTAATTAGTGATAATGTAAACTATCAAGATTTTGAAGTCATCGATGCACCCGTTTCCGACCACTGCGCATTAACAGTTAAGATTAATTTCTAAATCTATTCCTCAGTAAAATCCGCATCCATCACTGCCTGCAATTGATAATCAGGGAATACTTTTTGAATCTCAGCCACAGCTTTTTTAAATGAAGCCAGTCTATTCTCTGCATCAAAACTCACCACAAGATCAAAACGCATCTGCTTCTTTGCCTCAAGCAAATAAAAACCATGCACCTGTCGGATATATTCCTGTTTTAGTGCAACTTTCTTTAGTTTTTGCTGCATCTTGATTACATGTTCGTCTTTTGTGTTTACGGAATAAACGCCAATCGCCGTCAAAAGTACCCTATGTTCTTTTACTACTTTCACCGAAATCTCGCGCAATAACTGGTCAAGCTCCACCACACTCAAGGTATCAGGCACCTCAATATGTAAAGACCCATTCCAACGATTTGGACCATAGTTATTTAAGATTAAATCGTAAACCCCCAGCACATTCTTAAAACCCATTACGGTTTTTTTGATAGCCTTCGCCACCTCAAGGTCATTTTGTTCACCCAATAGTTGCGATATTGTCCCCCTTAGCATTTCAATACCTGACTTGATAATAATTAGAGCAATCACCGCACCAAGATATGCTTCAAGCGCCAAATTAAATACCATAAATATCACGGCCGCTACAAGAGTTGAGAAGGAAATTACGGCATCGAGAGTGGCATCAGCTCCAGAATTAACTAAAGAATCTGATTTCACTTTTTCTCCTACCTTCTTCACATATGCACCTAAGACAATTTTTACCACTACAGCCACCGCAATAATTATTAATGAGGTCGGATTATAGTCCGGGGTCTCCGGTTTAATAATTTGTTTAACCGACTCGATCAGAGACGTCGTACCAGCATACAGAATAATTACCGCGATCATCATTGCGCTTAAGTATTCAATTCTCCCATGACCAAAAGGATGCTTCTTATCTGGCGCCTTTCCAGCCAATTTTGTACCAACAATCGTAATTATTGAACTTCCAGCATCAGAGATATTATTCACCGCATCGAGAACAATAGCAATCGAATTAGAAAGTAGTCCAATGCCAGCCTTGAACGCCGCCAAAAAAATGTTTGTAATGATTCCAATCACACTGGTTTTAATAACGATTTTTTCTCTTTCGTTATTTTTATTTAACTCTCTTAGTTCACTTAAATTCGACATTTCATCCTTGTAACTTCAAAATCAATAATAATCTTCCTATTTTACCATATCAAAAAAGTCAAAAACTATAGGGTTATCCAGAGGCTCTTTTCTTTGCTATAATTACAACATGAATGATCTCGAAAAACGTCTCGCCGCTCTGCAAATCGACCTAGATAATACCTGGCAAAAACTCCAGATTAACCAAAAAATTGAAAATCTTAAAAATCTTGAAATTCAAATCTCTGAACCAGAAATTTGGCAAAATCCTGAACATGCCAAAAAAATAAACACTAATTTTAGTCGACTCAAGGCAGAAGTTGAACCCTGGCAAGTCCTCAAAGTTCAGGCTTCCGACCTTTATGACATTATTGCCCTCAAGGAGGTAGACTTACTAGATGAAATCAACGATCAACTCTCTTCTATGGAACAGACATTACTTGAACTAAAAAAGGCGCTTCGTTTTACTAACCCTTTAGACGAGAAAAATGCCATTCTTCGCATTACTGCGGGCGTTGGTGGAACCGAAGCAATGGACTGGGCATCCATGCTCGAGCGTATGTATCTACGTTATTTCGAAAAAAACCACTTCAATGTTGAACTTATTGAACGCACTGCTGGGGAAGAAGCAGGTATCAAAACTGCTGTTTATGAAATTTACGGAAATCACCCTTATGGCAATCTAAAGTCCGAACATGGCGTACATCGCCTAGTTAGGCTCTCGCCATTCAACGCCGATAATCTTCGCCAGACCTCCTTTTCTCTAGTCGAAATTTTACCCATCCTAGAAAGTGACGATGATTATAAAATAGATGAGAAAGATCTTCGTATTGACACCTACCATGCTGGCGGCCACGGAGGTCAATCCGTCAATACCACTAACTCAGCCATCCGCATCACTCATCTCCCCACCAACACCGTTGTAGCCATTCAAAACGAAAGATCCCAGCTCCAAAATCGTGAAAAAGCCATGGAAATCCTGCGTGGCAAATTAATCATGATGCAACAAGAACAACAAGCTGAATCAATTAATCAACTACGCGCTGGTGAGTCGGCTAAGTGGGGGCAACAAATTCGAAACTACGTCTTGCAACCATACAAATTAGTTAAAGACACCCGAACAAAATACGAAGAAACCGATGCTGATGCTGTGCTTAATGGTAAAATTGAGGGTTTTCTCAACGCCTATCTTGAGTCACAAATTGGTAGCTAATTATTAAATAAGTAATCTTCAACTATTCGTACCTCTAATACTGTTAGCAAAAACAAACATATAAGGATTTCTCAAATGTTTGTTAACTCCACAAATTGCAAAAAATAGAGCACAGAAACGCTCTATTTTTTATATCGATCATACTGAATAAAGATATCGGTCATAAAAAATAAAATCTTATATTCTAGTTATGTTAAAATAAAACCATATACATTTAATTTTGGGGTCACTCTATGCCAGCAACAAACCATAACCAAATTAATCATGAAGAGATAACGAGCCAAGAGAACGATATTAATACAACCGAACGAAACACTCAAGCTTCTTCTCGCTTCCAAAACGAAATCGGCGCCAAAGTTCTCGCTCTGGTTAACTTCGAATCTAAACATAAAGACATTGTCGAATCTTCTTTCAATAAAGCTCGCCAAAACAAAGAAAAGCTTCCAGGTAAGAATAACGAACGAAGAAACTTCGCCTATCTCTCTCGTCTAGATCGTATGGTAGAGAAATATGGCGATAAAGCTGAACAAAAAATCTGGGAAGCCTCTGCTGAAAATGTCGTCATGGACTATGAAGATATCCCAGACTCCTATTGGAAGCAACAAGAACAAATCCTAAGAGACAACGGCCAAGGTAGGGAATTAAGTA
>CALFGG010000026.1 GCA_937958235.1 uncultured Candidatus Saccharibacteria bacterium | reverse complement strand
CGACGGCATCGCAAAGCTCACGGGAAGGGCCGGACTCCTCGTCGACACCATGAGATCGGTGACTCTCGAGTTTTCCGACGCATGCTCGACTCTGGGCTCGGGGGCGGAAACCGCCATCGGAAACATGGACGCCGCGGAATCGCAGGTCACACAGGATTTCGCGTTCATGATGTCCTCGAAGCCTCAGTAGAATCACTATTAATGCTTAAATGCAATTAAACGAAATGGATTGGAAAATATAATGGTTTATGATAAATTAGGCTCTGAAGCTCTACCACAACCTGCTAAAGATGCGACAATCGATCAACTCGCAACCGCTTTGCGTAATGCCGGAAGTTCAATGAGCGATACACAGGTTGTATCACAAACAGCAGTGGTTGAAGGATGGGTCGGGGAAAGCGCAAATCAATACGTCAGTGACGTAAACGAAATAAAAACAGCAGTCGAAACTGCGCAAACTTCAATTGAAAGCTCAGCGCAGGCATTAACTACTTATCAAACAGAATTCAATAATTTAAAAACAAAAATAACTAACCATCAAATAAAATGGGATGAAGACTTAAAATGGTACAAAGAAGAGGTAAAAAAACAGGAAAGTGATAGAAAAAACGCTCGAGAAGAAGCGGAATCGATGGGAGAAAAATTCGACTCCTCTTCTTGGGACAATGAAATCTCTAAGCTTAAAACAGAAATAGAAAGAAGACAAAAAGAAACAACAAAAGCATACAATAACGATGTAGAAGCAGTAGACAGTACCGCTTATACCGTTTCTAATTCGATCAACGACGCACTTGAAGTCTATATTCCAGGAATTTCTTCGGGAGCTTCCTGGCGATATCGATATGCGCCGGACCGAACGGATTTGGGGGTAAGGATCTTCGGAGATGGCACTGGACTACTCGCTGCACAGACGAAATGGGAAGATGCCATGGCGGACGCGCCTAAAGCAGCAAAATTACTTAATCAAACTGATCCTGACACAGGACTTCCCACGGAGGCTGCTCTCAAAGAATTCAACGAAGAATACGGTGGCCGTTTAGCCAGTGATCCGTATTTCGCTTCGGCTTTTCTGAACCAGGTCGGTGCGGAAAAACTCTATTCGATTGCTGGAAAGTCGACTGACGAAAGTATCCCCGCATCTCATATTTCCGC
>CALFGG010000025.1 GCA_937958235.1 uncultured Candidatus Saccharibacteria bacterium | reverse complement strand
GGTCTTTGCCACCGCCAATGTTGCCTCCGCCGACTCCGAGTTGCCAATTTATCTTTGGTACGACCCAGCACAAAATGCCATGCTCTGGTGGACTCTAGCCGAACACGTTTACGCCAACCCAGACTCCACCCACATGTTCTACTTCTCCCACCTCTACCAAAATCGTGGCCACCAAATCTATCTTGACCTGCGTGGCATCGATACCAGTCGAGTCACCAGTATGCATGGTATGTTCTTCCAAGACAGTACCAACCTTGACTACATTACTGGTATTGACCTCTCAGAATTTAACACCAGCAACGTCACCACTATGTATGGTATGTTTGACGGACCGTCAAATATTTCCTCACTCAATCTTTCCACCTTTGACACCTCCAAGGTAACAGATATGAGTCATATGTTCCGCCATAAACAAAATATCTCTAGCTTAAATCTCTCAAACTTCGACACCAGCCGTGTCACTTCAATGGAAAGCATGTTCCGTCACATGTACGGCCTTACCAGCTTCAGCCTACCAAGCTTTAATACATCTAACGTCACAGATATGGCATACATGTTTGAAGACGTCAAAAATCTTGTTTCCCTAGACCTTTCCAGTTTCAATACTGCTAACGTTCAAAACATGGAAGAAATGTTTGCTCACACCGCCACCCTCCAAACCATCCGCGTTTCCAATAACTTCGTCACAAACTCCGTCACAAACTCCAATAACATGTTCGCCTATACCTTCCAACTTGTTGGTCAAAACGGCACCACCTACAGCAACACTAATCCAAGTGACAAGACTTACGCTCGTGTCGACCAGCCAGGCATACCAGGTTATTTCTGGCTCTAATAACAGAACTCTAATCAATAAAATAGCCCCTGAAGGGCTATTTTTAATTCGCTAATAAGTCAAAACTTAATTAAATTATTTATTCAATCTCTTTAGTTAAATTATAACTTAGTCTTACCATGTCATATATTTCGTCAAGTGGTATCTGTCCACTCATTACGATTTCAATCCCCCCATTCCCAAAATAACGTGAAACCATCACCGACTCATATTGTTCCCTTAGTAGCTTCGATAGATTTCTATCCGTTCTTACTTCCACCGTCTTCTTACGGTCTACCAAAAAAGTCTTTTCGTTTGGAGCGAGAAAAATCTCCCCCTCCTTTTCGCCATTCTTGGCCAACAAATCCTTTATTTTATATTCCCCAATTCCCCCCACTTCTGCAATTAAAAATTCCATTTATCCCTTCTTTATAAAACTTAGATAATATTTAATCTCTTCAATTGATCCCTCGATATCATCCAATGCTCGATGCGCCTCTCTCTTTGTAAATTTTTTATTCAATACGTTCTCAAAATAAATCTTCCACGCCGACACATCAAACATTCGATAATGCAGTCTTCGATCAAGCTCTGGCCACTCCTTCACAATAAATCTTTTATCTTGATGGATCGAATTCCCCGCCAAATAGACTTCCTTACCAAAATTTGCATCAATAAATTCCAGTAGCTCTTTCTCAACCTCAGAAGTATCCCGTCCTTCTTTATTCTGACTTATCAGCGCCTCATAGCTTTCTTTATTTCTTTCCCAGAACTCCCCCACCATTCGCTCTTTCATTAATTGCTCCGGCACCTTCACCACAGCAGTCATCTGATTAATCACATTAAACTGCCAGTCGGTTGCAATCACTGCCACTTCGAGTATTCGATCTTTCTCTGGATCTAAGCCTGTCATCTCGAGATCCATCCACAATAGCTTTGCCTTCTTCATTTTTACATCTTTTCCGGAACTTCAATTCCTAATATATTTAAACCATGCGTTAATACTTTTAAATAAGCCAGTACAATCGCGCCGCGCTCCACCTCAAACTCGCTCCCCACCACCTGTACATTTTCGTAAAAACGACTAAATTCCTGCGCAACTTCATATAAGTACGTACATAGTTTACTTGGAGCTAGTTCACTTACTGCCTCCCCCATTACTACCCTGTATTGCATAATTTTTTTGATCAAATTCTTTTCAACACTCTCGAGAACCCATTCTTTTTGTTCAACTTTTTTGTTCACTTTCTCAACTTGAGATTCCAATATCTTTCCTAATACCTTCTGCGCACGCACTGCCGAATATTGTAAGTATGGACCCGAATTACCAGTCATTGACACCGACTCTTTTACATCGAAAATAATATCCCCACCAACCTTGTATTTTAAGAAAGCATAGCGTATTGCTCCCAGCAAAATTTTCTCATCTACAGAAGCTCTATTCTCTTCCCCCTTGCTGCGACTCACTTCCTCTTGTACTTTTGTGAGTTCCTCTCGAATCAGTTCGATTACATCAACCGCCTTCAAAAAGTTTCCTTTTCTCGAAGACATCTTCTCCCTACCAGGTAATTTAACCTGGCCATGAGTTAAGTGTAGCGTCCTCTCTGGTAGTTCTGGAGCATACTGTTCGACGGACTTTAACACTACCTTCATATAATCAATAATGTCATTTCCAGTAATGATAATTGACTTATCAAAATGGTAGTCGTCCCATTTCGTAAAGATCAAACCAATATCTTTTGCTTCATAGGTTGGCAAACCATTCTTATTAATAAAAACCCTAGTATGTAAACCATACTTTTCACCCTTAAAGACAACCGCACCGTCAGATTCTTCATAAACACCGGCCTTCAATTCTTTAGTCACCATTTCAAGACCCTTACCAGCAACAGTAGATTCCGGATAATAACGGTCGAATTTCACACCGATCCTAGCATAAAAATCTTCAAAATACTGGTAGCTAGCTTTTCTCCCCCAGAAGTAAATCTTGGCTAACTCCAATTCTTCCTCAATCTCAGTATTACCACCATTCTCGAGCGACTCCTCGAGCTCAGCAATTACCGATTCCCCCGCATCCGCGATTTTATAAATCAACTTATTAATTTCAATAATTTTTTGCTTCGCCTCTTCATCCTCCTCGTAGGCCGTTGACCCTTCCACATAGGTTCTTGATAAAAGTTCTGCCTTTTCAGTCGTCGTCATTACTTCCGAGATTTCATCTCGGTGTTTAAGTAGCGCATACATATTCTTTGCTACATGAAGCCCCACATCACCACCAAAATTAGCACGCACTACATTTCCCCCAGCAAATTCTACAATTCGGGAAATCGCATCACCCACCATCGAGGTATACAAATGCCCCACGTGAAGGATTTTAAAAGGATTTGGATCAGAGAATTCACATATCACCGCCTTATTCAAATATTCATCTCGTGATATATTTTTTAAAAAGTCTTTCTGATATTTTTCAATCTCAGACACATAAAACCCGTCACTAAGTTTAATATTGATAAATCCAGGTCTTGCAATTTCAATATTTGAAATTACTTTTTCAGAAGCCTCATCGAGTTCTAGGGTTTTTTCACGAATCTCTTCAGCCACCTCAAACGGATTCCTCTTTAAACTTTTCACCAAACTCATTGCTACATTTGATGCAAAATCCGCACCCGTTTCTTTCGGAGCCTCAACTAAATTTATTTCAGCCTTAACATCATACAGCGCTAAGATCGCCGCCCCTAATAACTCTCTGATTTTTTCCATACCTATATTTTAACACACAAAAACCTACCCCTAGAAATTTACCAGATTAAGCAATCAACTATGTTTAGTTTGACGCCAACGTGTCCATGAATGATTGAAATAGTGGGTGCACATTTAGTGGTCGGGATTTTAGTTCAGGATGAGCCTGTGTAGCCTGGAAGAACTTGCAAGTAGGAGCCTCCACAAATTCCACCAATTTACCATTTGGCGATGTTCCGGACACTTTAATTCCTCCTTCTTCAATCTCCTTCAAGAATTTCTGATTCACTTCAAAGCGATGACGATGTCTCTCTACAATTTCCTCTGCCCCATAAATCTCCGCAGTCTTGCTTCCCTTTACCAGCTTCGCCTTGTAATCCCCGAGTCTCATTGTACCGCCAGTCGACTCCTTCCCCTTCTGGTCATCCATAATGTAAATTACATTATTTTTAGATTCTGGCTCAAATTCCTCAGAAGTCGCGCCCCTTAGTCCTGCCCGCCTTGCAGCCGCAATACATGCCACCTGCATCCCTAAACAAAGTCCAAGATAAGGTTTATCGTTCGCTAAAGCAAACTCCGCGGCCTTAATTTTCCCCTCAACACCACGCACTCCAAAACCTCCAGGCACCACCAAGCCATCGACTGCTGCAAAATCTTTATCTTCTGCCTTTTCGGCATTAATCCACTTAATCTCAAGATTCACCCCGCTCCAGGCTGCTGCCGCTTTCAACGCCTCCGTTACACAAATATAGGTATCTTCATTCCCCACATACTTAGCTACAAGCCCCACCTTCACAGTCTTTTTATATTTTTCAGCTCGTCGCTTAGAAAACTCCAACCATTTTGTCATATCCGGCTCAGTATCGTCCCCCACAAAATCATTCAAAATCTCAAGTACCCCCGATTTTAAGACATTGAATGGCACGTCATAGACTGAATCAATATCTGGTAAATTCAATACCGCCGCCTCTGAAATTCCTGAAAAATGCGCAATCTTCTCGCAAATCTCTCTTGGTGCCGGTTTTTCCGTGCGACAAACCACTACATCTGGAATAATTCCAAAACCCCTTAAATCCTTCAACGCATTCTGTGCCGGCTTTGTTTTTAATTCCTTCGAAGTATTAATCCAAGGCACATATACTACATCCACATACAAGCAGTTTCGGCGGCCAACTTTATTCGCAAACAACCTAATCGCCTCGATAAATGACAGTCCTTCATAATCACCCACCGTTCCACCAACTTCCACAATATGAATATCCGAATCAAGCGAAGCCTTCATAATCTTCTCTTGCACCAAATTCGTAAAGTGTGGCACTAATTGTACTGTTTTTCCGTGAAAACCGCCTGCTCGTTCTTTTTCGATTAACTCTTTAAAAATAGACCCTGATAAAGTAATTGAATAACGATTAGTTTCAAAATCCAAAAATCGTTCATAGTGTCCAAGGTCAAGATCCGTCTCCACCCCATCATGTGTTACATAACATTCACCATGTTCCACTGGATTCAAAAGCCCCGCATCCACGTTAAGATATGGATCACACTTCTGCATCGTCACCTTATAACCTTTAGCCTTTAAAATAGCCCCCATCGAAGCGGCCGTAATTCCCTTACCCACACCAGATAACACGCCACCCGTCACAAAAATATATTTGCACGGCTTACCGCTATTTTTTCTTGTCTCCTCTTTTTTTGTTTCCATATTTTTATTTACCATGGGACACCTCTCCTTTCGCCCACGCCTTAACTTTTTTTAAAACAAGATTCACCTCTGAATCAATACCCTCATTTTAGCATAAACATTAAAAATAGCTAGCGTTATGCTAGCTATTTTCTATTGTATCTTAATTGAAAAAACTTCCCCACAATTTGCACAATGAAAATCATATTTTTCACTTGAAGCAAAATACCCCATCATCGCTCCTATAAGCCCCATCATCATTTTTCCAAAAATCATTCTCTCCGCCGTCGAACTCCCACTCTTTCCCATCGGCGTCACGTTTAGACTTCCACATCTTGGGCAAGTTACCCTATTCGATGTTACAAACTGTGCACACATATCTCAACCTTTCTAAGTCAGATTATATCACACCTAAAATCACCCTAACTCTTCCTTTATTTCTTTATTAGAGTTTTATCCTTCAATTGATATACTACATCTGCCGCCTTCGCCACTTTGTCACTATGTGTCACCACAATTACACACTTATTATCTTTGTGTGCCACATCTTTT
>CALFGG010000024.1 GCA_937958235.1 uncultured Candidatus Saccharibacteria bacterium | reverse complement strand
TTAAGTATTTTATTGATTTGATAAAAAAATATCTAATAAAGTTAAAAGGTTTTAATAAGGAGATAGTATATGAGAAAAAGAAACAGTAATATTGAAATTTTAAGGATTATTTCAATGTTCATGATAATATTGGGACATTGTAATATTTATAATAATCTAAATCAATTAGAAGAGATATTTTGGTTCACTTAAACAATTCAGAAAGGACCAACAAACTAAAAAGGAACAATCCTGTAAAATAGTAGTTAGCAATAACAACTAAATAAAAAAAGGATTGTTTCTATGAAAAGTTTGACAGATATTCTATCAGGATATAAGTGTCATCAAAACTTTTATCGTATGGTATGGGGAGATTTAACCTGCAAAGAATGCAGAAATAAGGATTATTATTTAGAAAAACCTATGAATATTATCCACATTGTAAGAAGAAATATTCCGTAAAAGCAGATACTTCGTTATTTAAGTTTTGTAATCTTAGTTTTAGACAAATCTATGCACTTATATGATGTTGGCAGTATAAGTGTAGATTACCATAACGAACTTCCTCTACTTGGTTACAAGTGGAAAGCCTGTGATCACTCTATTGGTTTCTTTGGTCCAACTAATCATATTGAGAATCTATGGAATGTGATAAAAAGAGCGTCCTATTACATATACCAAGTTTACTTTTAATCTTAATAACTTAGAGTTAATACTAAAAGAATGAAAAACAGACATAATAGTCCCGATTTATTCTATAATGAAGATAACTACTTAAAAACAGCTTGTTCAGAATTGTTTGGGCAAGCCGCTATCTAAGGCTGTCTTGACAAAAAGCATAATATAATATAAGAAAATTTAACAAATTTTAATTAAGAAGATAATAATGAATGTATATGTACTCAGACATGGGCAAACCAACTGGAATGCTAAGCAAGTAGTTCAAGGTAAAATGAACGAAAGTCATCTCGATGAAACTGGTATAAAACAGGCTACGGCAATTCGAGAAAAACTTTTAAATAATGTTTTTGATGCCGTATTAGTATCTCCTCTTCATAGAGCTCAAGAAACAGCCAAAATCGTAAATAATGGTATACGTAAATATGATATTGATGAAAGACTTACCGAAAGAAGCTACGGCGATTTCGAGGGACACAATTATGATATTTATCCCAATTATGACGATTTATGGGATTATAGTATTGTCGATACTTCAAAAATCGGTAACATAGAGCCTGTTAAAGTATTCTTTGATAGAATTCATGATGTCATCAATGAGCTAAAAACAAAATACCCAGATGGGAACATCCTTCTTATCTGTCATGGCGGAGTTTGCCGAGTAATACATTACCTTAATGAGGGGTTTGATAACAAAACGGATTTACTCCAATTCCATGCAAATAACTGTCAATTAGATATCTACGAATTCTAATTATCAGGATCGCTACTCTAACCCCTCAAGTGTAACTCCTTGAGATATTAACTTAGGGAAAATTTGCAAAAACTCCCTGAAAATGCTATAATAAACACCAATTAATTGGGACCAGATTATGGCAAAAAACTCCAAAAAACAGCTACCAGGCATCACCTTTGAAAAAGGTGAGCATCTTGTGTTGGTAATTAAACGAACCAAGCTCATTCCTCTCGGTTTTTGGGCGGGTGCTTTTATCTGCTCGATCGTCCTGATCGCCGCAAGTATCCTCATCAATGGCGGCAGTTCATTTATTTTTAACCTTGATCCCACCTCTCGCTCTTTCTTTCTTATGATTATTCTTGTTGTACTTGGTACTATCTGGATCGCCACTCTCATTTCCACCCATGTCTACTCTGGCAACTGTCTTTATGTTACAAATAAACGCCTTATTCAAAATATCGTGACCTCCCTCTTCTCAAGTTCTACTAATGTAATCGATCTTGTTGCGGTTGAGGACGTCAGCTTCAAGCAATCCGGTATCTTTGAACATATGTTTAGTGTTGGTACCCTACGTATGTCCACCATCGGTTCTGAAACTACATATACCTTTGAACATGTTGATACGCCAACTGATGAGCTTGAAATTATTACTCATCTTGTCCATGTTGAAAAAGGTGAAGCTCCAGCTGAAGCTTGCGCTGTAAATGGTGCGGCCAATACTGCATCCACCGTAATTAATTCTAGTGCTCCTACCACCGTTGTTGCCACCCAGCCAGTCACCTTTGCAAGCACTAACGACTCAATCCCTCCAGTCATCGAAGTAGTCACTCCCGCCACTCCACCAGCCGAAGGTGTTGATACTAGTAGTACAACTTTTAATCCTCCAGCCAATTAGCCCCCCTTTTAAACATAAAAATACCTGGCAGTACCAGGTATTTTCGTATATTTATCGTTGCTTGAGTGCTAGCCTAATACGCTCTTCAATCGGCAGACTCGCATCAACCTTCGACAGTGCATCTGTCGCCTCCTTCAATGGGAAGCCGAGCGCCATCAAGGCATCCAGCGCCTCATCATTTTCTGGTTGACTTTGTACTGATACAACCTCAGTTGCGCCGTATCTAGTTGGAAGACCTACCTTATCTTTCAGATCCACAATTACACGTTCTGCAGATTTCTTACCCACGCCTGCTGCCTTGCTCACAAATACTGCATCTGCATTGGCGATTGCGTTGCGTACTTCCTCCGGTGCCGCCAAAGAAAGAATTGCCATCGCCGCCTTCGGTCCCACTCCGTTCACTGAGATCAGCATTTCAAATATTTTCTTCGCCATTAAACTTGAAAATCCATACAGATCTTCAGAAGTCTCTCTTATCGCATGGTATGTATAAAATTTCTTCTTCTCGCCCACGTTAGTTGCTTCAGCGTCAATCTGTGATAACCCAAGCTCATATCCCACTCCATGAACATCAACAATAATTGAATTTAAAAACTTTTCGGAAACTTCTCCCTCAATGTGTGCAATCATATCACTATTTTATCACAGACAGTTTTTCTCTCTCAGTCATGACTTTCTTTGGTATAATAAGCGTAAAGGTTTTAAAATGTCTGAACAGCTCAATCAATTCTATTCCGTAGAGAATCAAGACTCCCAGGTCGTCAGTGGGGAAGCATCGCTCTCTACCCTTTGTCAGCCTGAACTACAACAACAATTTTCTGATCCCGAACTTGATCTTCTTTTAACTCTCTCTTCAAGCCTTCAAGAACAAATTGGCATAAAAATGGAGAGCCCTAATTTAGCCACCACAGAACAGGATGATAATCCTGAAAATGAGTATGACGATAATGATGACTTTGAGGAAGAAGAGAATTACGAAAATGAATATGACGACGAGGATGAGCGCATCGAATTTCGTGACAGCTACAAGAAAATCAATCAATATCCTCTCACTCCTGAAATTTACGAACGATTTCCGTTTCTTCACGAACTCCCCCAAGGTGTCGCTGTTATGGGTGGTGTCGCCAGAAGCATTACTAGGCAATTTCTCACCGGTGACATAGAACCGATCCGCGACATTGATCTCGTCCATATCAATGATCGTGAAGGTGATCGACCAGTTTCTCCTGAAGAGTTAGAACATCTCTCTCAAAAGTTCATGCCGGAAGATTATGCCTTTGGGCATGGCATTCAACCAGAGTCTTTTGAGCACTACTTCCGTACTCGCGACTTCACTGTTAATGAAAGCCTAATTTTAAATAATCAACTCTATTTTACCGAGTCTGCCAAGAATGATTTTCTGGAAAACATCATCCGACCTACTTACAAGGAATTACCAAATTATCAAGATGAGTTAAGTAGTCGTCTCTTTCTCAAGGCCCTGATGATGCAAAGTGTCATCGCTGAATTCACCGACTCCATCCCGACCTTAGAAGATATTAATTATGTTGACCGTATCCGCACTTTTGATATAGCTCTCATGCTTAATAAATGCATTAGTCGTGGTGCAGAGGTTGCCCAAAGTTTCACAACCAACCTAGTTGACTGGGGTGTTATCTCAGAGGATTTTCTAGGCCGTCCGCTCGCCGCCGCCAGGGATCTTCGTCAGTACTTATATAATTTTTACTATTACCCATCTGCCTATAAGCCAAATCATGATTCGTCCTCGAATGAAAAATCTGATCACGAAATCAAGGAGTACCTCAGATCAATCAACTTTAAGGAATTTGATCTGCCAGATTCAATGTTTAGGTTTCACACCTCAGACCCCAGTATTCGACTGGCTATAAAAGAATATGAAGAAGGTTCGACCGATCAGATTCGTCTACCTCTTGATAAAGTTCCGATTGATCCCGATGATTATCCAGAGCGTTTTCATGGCCAATACGAAGACTATGATTTTGACTTTATTAATTCTGAGGACTAAGTTCCTACACTTTTAAGCATTTAACTATTGCGAACCCTACTTATTTCTTGATGACTCTAGCTAACAGGTCTTCCATCATCTCATAGTCGTGATAAAAAGTCATATCGCTAGCCCGTATCATTTCTTCCGTAGTAATACCATCAAAATTAACTAGATAACCTATCCTTGACGCTAACTCTCTGATAAACAGCCTCTGAACTCTACCGTTGCCCTCCCTAAACGGGTGGATAGTGTTAAGGTCGCCAAGATAGTAAGCTAGTCTCTTGATGATAGTGTTCTTGTCCAGTCCCTTTAAATAGTTCTCGGCTTTCAGCTCATTAAACAGAACCTCGGCATTAACCTCTATTAGCTCGTATTGACAGAATATGTTACCTTTACTAATATCAATCCTACGAAGCTCCCCAGCCCAGACATAAATGTCCGAGAATAAATGCTTGTGGAGCCTCTTGATATAATTGAAATCTAACTCTCCTTTTAATGGCCTATCTATAAGCTCTAAGGTTTTTATAGCAGTAATTTCTCGTTCAGCTTCACTTAGGGCTTTCTCATCCTCTATATTTAATTTATTCTTGAGGACAGAGCTATTGGGGTAGCAATAGTAGTCATCTCTCTCGTATTCATAAGATAGTGGAATAGAAGACACCGTTAAGCAGCCACTCTTCTGTGTTTATCTAGGGCTAACTGAAGAGCCTTTTTGTAGGTGGTTTTACCAGTTAAACAGTCCATCATGGTCTGTTTTTCGCGTGCAGACAGTTTCATACCCTCCAGTCTAAGGTTGGAGTCTACAAATCTAATCATCTCTTCGTTTTTACTCATATGTCTATTATACTATATCTTAGTATATTCCTCTAGTTCTAAGTGGGGAGTTTATGGCTTACAATGCCCTCTCAAAATAGCCCTGTGAGTCCCTGAGAAGCTTTACAAAGGCTCTCTAAGTCGTTAATAAGAGAAGAACATATCTTCCGATTTTTGCCCAACCTGTTCGATTACCCTAGTGGCTGTGGTTTCATCTTCTAAAGCGTCATATATGCCTTGCAGATTTTCTGGCACATTATGTTGCGGGAAATTGCTGCTAAACATAGTTTGGGCAAGATCACTTTTTAATGAAAACCAATCATCATTTGGCTCTGCACCATCTTTGAACACAGCCTCCTCCAAATGCCAACTCCTTGAAAACCTGTTTCGCTTGTCGTTGTATGCCTGTTCGAGTATCACATCATCAGGTATGTTCATATCTGCGGCTTTTAAGATTGGTTCTAGAAAGATGTTATCAGCCATCGCCTCCTTAAACCCAATGAGGTCTAGCGGCATAAATTGATATTGCTTATCTGCTCTTTTCTCATCGAAGAACTTTTTAGAATTATGCTCAATCCAGTCGGTATGTATATTGTCTAAGACATCAAGTATAAAATCTTCCTCGAAGTAATCATCTTCGATGTCGTGACGAGCCTCAAACATATGCCGTATCTGATTACCCAATTTCGTAAACGACACATCCTGTTTATTGCCAGTCAAGATATTATCAAGCAGTTCTTCCTGCCCGTTCCATTCCGCCACGATTTTTTCGTCCGTCCTGCGTAAAAAGCCGTCCTCGCCCATCTTAACAGGTATTTTGCCTTTTTTGTTAAGAACTTTACTGATGCCATCGACGGCGGCTTTGATTGAGTCTTCAGCATAAACTTGGCTTTCTAGTTTCTCTACGCTCGCACCAGCAACTTTTTCTGATGCCTCTTCGTCAGAGAGACCGTTCCAGTTCTTGAGCGCATTTTTGGCGATTTCACGATAAACATTGTTTTCCGCCGTTAAAACTTCTGTCTGGTTGCACTTTTCGGCTGTTTTGCCTCCCTGAAACTTATCAGCCATTGCCGTTACACCCTCCCAGCCAGTTTTTCCATTCCCATTATCGGTGGTATTTCCCACTGTTTCAATTTTTTCATTCATCATTTTTCTCCTGCGGGAAAACCGCTCCTAAAATTGATATTGAAGCGAGCTTATCCCCTAAAACCAAGTGGAACACCCCGCTATAAGGTATTCTAGACTACACTTTCTGCAGACAGGCAGTTGAGCCGACTGGAGCGAGGTGCTCCACACGGGGTTCAACTATTACCTATCTTGTCAGGGATAGAACTGTCGACAGATTTAAAATCTAGTACAATTTAATTATATCACTTTTTTTGTTCTCGGACAGCCAACTAAACAAGTCTAAATGGAGGAATTGGACTTAATAGAGAAAATCAAAAATAATGAGGATAACTTTTTGGAGCTTGTCGCTATTCTAGAAAAGGTAGATAATAGCGCACCGGGAGCACATCTCAATAAAGTATCGGCGCACAATAGTTTCTTAGAAAACAAGAGAACCGATACTTATGATAAATGTTCTAGAGGGCGAGATTAAAGAACTAAAGGCTAAAATCGATAACCCCTCCAGCTTGAAGTTCGACCAGCAGGACTTTGTGAACCTAATGAAATCGCTTGGGAATAAGATGAGAGCAGCCGATATTATCCAGAAAGATAAAATCGCACGAAAAGTGTTTGTGAACCTATATTTAGACGAACAAAATAGGCTCCACTACCTCTTGAGGGAACCCTTTAATTCGGTGATTTCAATTGACAAAAACCAATGTGGTAGCACCAACTGGGATCGAACCAGTGACCTTAGGCTTATGAGTCCTACGCTCTAACCAGCTGAGCTATGGTGCCACTTGGCGGAAGGGACAGGATTCGAACCTGCGAAGCGTTAACTTGCTGGTTTTCAAGACCAGTGCCATCAACCACTCGGCCACCCTTCCGCTAACTATTCTAACAGATTATTCGGCGTTCGTAAATACGTTTGTTACATCGTCGAGGTCATCAATTGCATTTAGTAATTTATCGACTTTTTCTGCATCATCCTCGCTCACAGGTACTGAAGTGTTCGCAATGTAGCGAAGTTCTGCGTTATCAACAGTAAGTCCAGCATCAATCAAAGCCTGTCTGACTTTCATCAAGTCAGTCGCCTCTGTAATAACTTCGATACTTTCCTCACCTTCGTTAGCATCTTCAGCGCCGCAATCAAGTGCTGTCATCAAAGCGTCTTCACCTTTTTCAGCAATTTCAATCACGCCTTTTCTAGCAAATTGGAACATCACGCTTCCAGGGTCAGCCATGCGCCCACCATTTTTAGATAGAGCATTGCGTACTTCTGGCATAGTTCGATTCTTATTATCTGTTGCCACCTCAATGATGATCCCAATTCCCGCAGGACCGTAAGCCTCGTAGGTTTCCTCAATCATCGCCGCCGCACTCTTGTCGGTTGCTCTTGCAATTGCACGCTCAATATTCGCCTTAGGCATATTTGCCTTACGTGCTTTTTCAAGCACCATCGCAAGCGTAGGATTCATCGTCGGGTCGCCACCACTTCTTGCGGCAATCGCAATCTGGTTTGCAATCTTCGTAAAAGCTGCGCCGCGTTTTGCATCGACAATAGCTTTCTGGCGTTTAGTTGTCGCCCATTTACTGTGTCCTGACATCTTTTGACCTTCCTATTTTTATAATTTCTTCTCTATATTATACCATTAAAACCGTACGAAATCTCTACTGATTGTCGCCATCTTGTCTTTTGGCAAATTAAATTTCTTCCCAGGCTGGTAATTTTTAATAGCCTCTAGGAAATTTAGTAGTTGAGGTCTAGTTAGTGATATGTGAGCCTCAAGACAAATCGACCGCAAAATCTCAGAACTCACGGTGGATTCTTCGGCTCGAAAATAATCTCTTCTAAAAAATATCTCACCCTGTGAATTTTTCATCACTATTGTTTCTAATAAATTTCCAAGATTTTTCTCGATCTCCTCGCGTAGAACCTTCTGTTTCTCGGCAAGTTCTAATACTGCCACTTTCTTTTCTTTCTCCAGGCTTTTTAAGGATTCTCTAACTCGGTTGCGCAAATAGTCATCATGGTAATTTGTTGGGTCCTGTCGAAAACAGAGGTGATTCTCGCCCGCATAGCGTAGAATATCAGTCTTGTTCATCTTAAGATCGACAAGTGGTCTCCTTATTTTACTATTGCCAAAAGGTGCCAAGCCCCGCCAAAAAGTTCCTCGAATCAAGTTGATTACCACCGACTCTAGAAGGTCATCAAGGTGGTGTGCCGTACAAATTTCCCCTTGATATTTATTCGTCACATGATATAAAAAAGCATATCTTTTTTCTCTAGCCTCTTCCTCTGAAACACCTTCACCAAGTATCATCTTTGATGATTCAAACGGCACCCCATACTCTTTGCATCTTCGCTTAACAAATTCCTCGTCAAGATCTGCTGACTCTCTGGTGCCGTGATTAAAATGTGCCACCAAAATATTACTAGGTTCACTCTTGTAAAACATATCGAGTAGTACCATTGAATCAACCCCACCCGAAACTGCTAAAATTTTCTTCACTCTCAAATTATACCAAAATCTGCTCATTCCATCTCTACTCCATATCTGTTATAATTAACCCATGAATTCAGACCATATTCGTAACTTCTGCATTATTGCTCACATCGACCACGGTAAATCCACTCTTGCTGATCGCATGATGGAAATTACTGCCACGGTCGAGAAGCGACAAATGAAGTCTCAGCTTCTTGATTCCATGGAACTAGAACGTGAAAAGGGAATCACGATTAAGCTCACTCCAGTCCAGATGCATTATAAAGGTTTTGAATTAAATCTTATTGACACTCCAGGCCACGTCGACTTTTCTTATGAGGTCTCCCGCTCCCTCCAGGCTGTCGAGTCGGCAATTCTTGTGGTTGACGCCACTCAGGGCATTCAGGCTCAAACTCTCGCCAATGTTTATCTCGCTCTCGAGCAGGATCTGACAATTATCCCTGTGATCAATAAAATTGATCTTCCAGCCGCCGACGTTGAAAAAGTTTCAAATGAGATTATTAATCTACTTGGCTGCAAAAAAGAGGAAATTATTCCAGTTTCTGCCAAAACTGGCCTCAATGTCGAAGCGGTACTTGATGCTATCATTAATAAAGCTCCAAGTCCAAAAGCCCCGCTCAACCTTGAAGCCACCGTCGCTCCTGATCAGACTCGCGCCCTCATTTTCGACTCCTATTTTGACGATTATCGCGGCGTTATCCTCTATGTCCGCATCTTCAATGGTCAAATCAATAAGAACGACAATATTTTTATGATGGCGTCAAAAATCAATGGTATCGCTCTCGAAGTTGGTGTTTTGAAACCTGGCATGCAGCCGAAGGATAGTCTAGCTGAAGGTGAAGTCGGCTATATTGTGACCAACTTAAAAACCACTCGTGAGGCAAAAGTTGGTGACACCGTCACTCTCTATAAGAAACCTGCCAAGACTCCACTTCCCGGTTATAAGAATGTTCTTCCTTTTGTTTACGCTGGGTTCTTCCCAGTTTCAAATGATCAGTACAAGGATCTCAAAGAGGCCATCGAGAAACTTTCTCTTAGTGACTCCGCCCTTCGTTTTGAACCTGAAAATAGCCCAGTTCTAGGTTTCGGTTTGCGCATTGGCTTCCTTGGTCTGCTCCATATGGATATTATTAAGGAGCGTCTTGAGCGCGAGTTTAAACTTGATCTCGTTGTTACTAATCCTTCTACCAACTACCAAGTCCGCCTAAATTCTGGCGAAGAGCTCGAAATTAAGTCTGCCTCCAATCTTCCTGATACCAGTTATGTCGCCGAGATTCGTGAGCCATGGGTCAAAGGCGAAATTATTTTACCAGTTTCCATGATTGGCAATGTCTTGACGTTGATTGTTGAGAAACGTGGTCTTCAGAAGAATATCTCATATCTTGAAGATCGCGCCGTCATTAATTTTGAAGCCCCAATGGCCAACTTGCTTACCGATTTTTATGATCAGCTAAAGTCCCTCACTTCTGGTTACGCTAGCTTTAATTATGAAATTTCTGACTATCGTCCTGAAGACTTGGTTCGTGTGGATTTTCTGATTGGTGGCGAACGCATGGACGCCCTCGCCCTTATGTGTCACCGCTCCGAAGCAGATGCCATTGGTCGCACAATCACCAAGAAGTTAAAAGAAGTAATCCCTCGCCAGAACTTCGAGGTTGCCCTGCAGGCTGCCATCGGTGCCAGAATTATTGCTCGCGAAACCATCGGTGCCTTCCGTAAAGATGTCACGGTCAAGATCCATACGGGTGACCGCGACCGTAAGGCCAAGTTGCTTGAGAAACAAAAGCGTGGTAAAGCCAGAATGAAGCGTTTTGGTAAGATTGATATCCCATCCGAAGCCTTCACTGTTATGTTAAAACGCGACTAAGTGTGTGGTATTTATTTCTTCGACACGCTCAAGGCCGCTCGGCCAAGCTGATGGTCTCATCAATAAATACGCACACAAAAAATTTTTCATCAAAAACTAGCGTCTTCACAATGCTAGTTTCGTTTTTGACGATAAGACTCAATAACCATAAGCCGAATTGATTATTGTTCCGCAGCCCTAAGCTCAAGATATTTGATCTGTGTCTCTAGGTTCTTTTATTTATTTTTCCGAGACTATAAGCTTGGGATGTATGTCTATGCTATGT
>CALFGG010000023.1 GCA_937958235.1 uncultured Candidatus Saccharibacteria bacterium | reverse complement strand
CCCCCGCCAATATACCCATCGGATAGAGCATCGATACCTTAGACCCAAACGACCCAGTTACCCACTCAATCACCCCATCTTCTTCAACATACGCTCGTTTCGTGTTCAAGTTGAACACATTTTTTGACCAGCTCTCTACGGTTGAAAATTTTAGCCTACTATTTTTCTTTATATAAAGTTCCACGCTTCCCGCATGCAAATTCGACACCGTATATTTTGGCGCTGAACATCCCTCGATAAAATGTAGGTCCGAATCTTCATCCACCACGATCAAAGTATGTTCAAACTGCCCCGCTCCCGGCGCGTTTAATCGATAATAACTTTGGATGGGAATCTCCACGCTTACTCTTTTTGGAATATAAATAAAAGAACCTCCACTCCATACCGCCGCATGCAAGGCCGCAAATTTATGATCCTTTTCCGAAATTAACTTCATGAAGTGCTCTCTCACAATTCCCCCTACATCCACCCCATATTTTGCAATCACTTCTTCCTTCTTCTTTTTTGTCAACTGAATTGCTTCTTCCATAGGCAGGTAAATTACACCCTTCTTAGCAATCCTCTCTTTGAGATTATGGTAAATCACCTCGGAGTCATATTGTGCGCCTACGCCCGCTAAATGTTCCTGCTCCGCTTCTGGAATCCCCAACTTATCAAACGTTTCTTTTATATCCTTTGGTATTTCATCCCAACTCGAAACCATTTCATTACCAGTTTCCACATACATCAAAATATCATCTAAGGCCAGCTCAGAAATATCTGGCGCCCATTTTGGCATCGTTAGCTTATTCCAGTATTCAAGACCTTTTAACCTTAGCTCTAGTAACCACTCTGGCTCTTGTTTCTTTTTTGACAAGGCCAAAATATATTCAGAAGTTATACCTTTTTTATTTAATTCCTTTTTCATTTTTATAAAATCCCCTCAAAACCATTTTTCTCAATCGATTCAAGCAATTCCCTAGTCCCAGTTTTTACAATCTGCCCAGACTTTAAAATACATACTCTATCCACTTTTAAGCTTCTCAAGATACGCATATTGTGCGTAACTATCAGTAGTGTCGTTTTATTTTCCTCCTGCAGTTCTCTTAATAGTTCCGAAATTAAGTCTGCCGCGTCAATATCTAATCCCGAATCGATCTCATCTAAGATGAGCAATTTTGGCTTCAATACTAAAGCTTGTAAAATTTCGTTCTTTTTCTTTTCGCCACCAGAAAACTTGTAATTAATTTCTCTCTCTGCAAAGAAAATATTTGTTTTTAATTTCTTACAAACTATTGAAATCTGTTCACGTATTTTATCTAGACTTAAATTCTCCCCCCTCGCATTAAGCGCCGCTCGAATCACATTTGTCGTCGAAATCCCGGGGACCTCCACCGGATTCTGCATCGTCATCATCATTCCTAGTTTCGCCCTCTCATCTACTTTCATATTAGTGATATTTTCACCTAAAAACCTAATTTCCCCCTCTGGGATTTTTAATTTTGGATCACCCATCATCGCCGCACCAAGAGTCGATTTTCCAGCCCCATTTGGCCCCAGAATCACCACAGTCTCACCCTGTGCTACTTCCAGGCTCAAATTCTCAATAATCTTTTTTGATTTCTCCCCCTCGCCAGCCAATACTGTAATATTCTTAACACTCAACATTTTATCCATTATAACATTTTCTAACCCAGGCCCTTGCATTCCACTAATTTATGCGCTATAATTCCTCCATAGATTCCCCTGTAGCTCAATGGTGGAGCAAGAAGCTGTTAACTTCGAGGTTGTCAGTTCGAGCCTGACCGGGGGAGCCAATTTGAATTTTAGAGCAATTTATCAAGCTCATAAACGGTCCTAACAGAGATGGGAGGACCGTTTTTTATTAATTATTAAGATCAGAAAGTAAAAAATTTAAGGACTTGCTGGTCCACCGTGAGTTTCACGCGTAATTTATTTTTTTCATCCAAAAGAACCTGATTTTTCTGTCTCTTTTCTAATTTCTGATCAAAAACTATTTTTAGGATAAATAATTTTATTGTCATACGATTTTATTTTATCTAAAAAAGACTCTTTAGCCAAAAAGGATCTCTTCGGCGTTCTTAACGATTGAATCTTTCTACTTCTTCCGCTCCAAACCTCATAAGTTCGTCAAAATCCCCATTTCTCTTATAGAAATCAACCAACTTATCTCTCAGTTCCTGATACTCAGGGTAACTACAATCAGGTAAAGTAATTATCGGCTTCCAATATTCGTCAAGAAGAGCCGGCAAAGATTCCTTCAGTACATAGTAATCATCTTCCAATAACTTTGCAACGGGTGATTCTGGATTCTGACGATAATAGAAATCTGTTTGAAAATGCATTAATTCATGCAAAATCCCATCAAGTGGCATTCCCCATAATTCATCATCGATTTTTGCATACGTATAAATTACCCCCTCTTCATAGTAAACGATCATTGCCGGGAAAGTTGTAATCAAAAATAATAAGTCTGCCTTTGAGCAAATCGCATTCTTATCAATTCTAGCAATTTCGATTGCACGATTTTTTGCACATTTTTTTACAGCTAATTTATGTCCAGTAACTTTCTCCAACTTCTTCACTGCTAATTCAAAATTTTGCTCCAATTGCTCTCTCATGATTCTTTCGAATTTTCTTGGTGACATAGAAATTTTTTTATTACGTTTACGAATAAATGGGATTAAAATTTCCTTAGCTTGTGGAAAGTTCAATCCAATAATTTTCTTAGCAATCTCCAAGTCATCCTCATCTTTTAATTTATTAATCTGATGAAAAAGATTAATTGCACTATACCAATTATATGCATCCTGTATCTCATCATAAATAATTTCGTATGTTGCCATGCTTCCATTATAATAAAAAATGACACACTTTTTTAGCTTATCCTAAAATGTCCCACGATATCTGTTCGATATTCCAGAACATCCTCCTCATAAAAAAGCCCACCATTATGAATAATGAAAGGTATCCCCCTCAAATTTCTTTTATCTGATACCACTCCAATATGCGTCTTAAATACAATAATATCTCCACCCTGCCACTCCTTTACATCTGTTAAATCCGTCGTTAGGGATTTCGTATTACGCTCAAAAAATATTCTTAAATTATTTACTCATCGAAAATCAATATTTTTATCTACAACATCAACTTGATACAATCTTTTATTCATTTTAATGTCAGCATCCACCAATTCCCTCAAATCATACCCCGCACTTTTCATGCCAAAAGCAATCACATCCGTACATACGCCAAACTCATCGTTCGGATATCCCGTCCTATAGTATTTACTTTTATATTTTGGCTTTGTCGCAATATACCTTCTCACACTCTGCAAGAAGTCTGTCTGATCATCAATACCGTCCTCATCTTTATCGACTAAACTTTTATAGGTCTCGATCCCGAAATCCGCATTAATGTATTGTCGATGTGGTATTACATTAAACATATATAATACCCATACTACCCAGAATAATATTAAAAAACCAAACCCAAAAAATAGGATTTTCCTCCATCTTCTTAAGCCACTGCCCTCACCACTCTTATCTTTTTCTTTATTCTTGCTCATTTTTCCTTTTCTAGCCTCATTCTATCACATTCCTCTTCCTACAATTTATTTCTATGTTACAATAGAAATGGTCGCATATGACCTTGGAATTGATTAACTGTGTTTCAATAACACAACTTTGATATAAAATTAGGGGTCTTCCCGACCAAAAACATACAAACCTTAACAAGGAGATTTTTATGAACGATAATGAAATTCAGCATATCCCTCTTATTGGTGAAATGCTGCCAACTATGCAAGTACAAACCACCCATGGCCCTAAAACCATCCCTGGTGACTACGCTGGCAAATGGCTTGTTCTTTTTAGCCACCCAGCTGATTTCACTCCAGTCTGTACTACCGAATTCGTTTCCTTCCAAAAGAATTATGATAAATTCCGCGAGATGAATACTGAACTTCTCGGTCTTTCCGTTGACCAGGTCTTCTCCCACATTAAGTGGACTGAGTGGATCAAGGAACACTTCGATACTGAAATCGAGTTCCCAATCATTGCCGACACTGGCTTAGTTTCCGGCAAACTTGGTTTTATCCATCCAGGTAAAAACCATGACACCAACACAGTCCGTGCCGTCTTCGTCATTGACCCAGAAGGCAAAGTTCGCGCTATTCTTTACTACCCACAAGAGCTTGGTCGCAACATGGATGAAATCTTACGTATGGTTAAAGGCTTACAGACTTCAGAAGAACACAAAGTTGCTCTTCCTGCCAACTGGCCAAACAGCGAACTCTTTGGTACTGACGTCATCATTCCACCAGCCAAGGATGTCGCAACTATTAAAGAACGCCTAGCTGCTGCTAAAGCCGGTGAATTCGCTTGCGAAGACTGGTGGCTCTGCCACAAACCATTGAATAAATAATTTATTCAACAACAAAAAGAACCCCCAAAACAGGGGTTCTTTTTTAGGTTCTTTTGCTAATTATTTAGCTACTGAAAGTGAAATCTTGCGACCTTCACGATCAATATCAAGTACCTTAAAGCTCTTACGTTCATTAAGAGTAAAGATCTTTTCAGGATCAACATCGTTACCTTCGCCAAGTTCAGAAACATGAACCAAAGCTTCAACAGCTGGTGAAATCTGTACGAATGCACCAAATGGTGTGATACGAGTTACAGTTCCCTCAACTTTTGAACCTTTCTTTAGGTTTTCGACCTCTGAAAGCCATGGATCAGCAACAAGCTGCTTCATAGAAAGGCTTAGACGCTCCTTATCGATTGCAATAATTTTTGCTTCGATTTCATCGCCAACTTTTACATAGTCTGATGGATTATTTACACGCTCCCAAGAGATCTCAGAAATGTGAATCAAACCTTCAATGCCTTCAACATTAACAAAGACACCAAAATCAACTACGCCAGTTACTACGCCCTTAATTACATCGCCAACGTGAAGTTCAGCAAAACGAGCAGCAAGACCATCTTTCACAGCTTCCTTCTCAGAGAAGATAAGCTTATTGTCTTTCTTGTTAGCGTCAAGGATTCTTACCTTAATACCCTTACCAACGAGAGAGTTTAGACGCTGCAAGATTTCATCCTTATCGGCAGAACCAACACGTGGGTAATGCTCTGCAGAAAGTTGTGAAACTGGCAAGAAACCACGAATTCCTTCGTATTCAACCAGAAGACCACCACGGTTAGCATCAAATGGAGTAACCTCCACGATCTCCGCAGCATCCATCTTAGCCTGGATCTCATCCCAGCCCTTATCCTTCACTGCCTTACGAAGTGAAAGCAGTACAGTACCGTCTTCCATCTCTGGATCGATTACTGAAGCAGAAACTTCCTGACCAACCTCAAGGTTACGTGCAAATGAAGCTTCACGGCGTGGTACTAAACCTACACCCTGCGCACCAAGATCAATTAAGATCTCGTGCTTCTTTACTGAAAGTACTACACCAGAGACAGTATCTCCAGCAACTACTTTTTTGATCGAATCACTAGCAGAAGCTAATAATTCATCCATTGTGATTTTTTTGGCATCAGCCATTACTTATATTTTCCTTTCTTCAGGCCCGTTCAACTAAATCGAAAATTATTTTATCCTTTCTTCCCAGTTGAACGAACCCGAATCTATCTCCTAATATACCAAATCCACCTCTGTTTGTAAAGTTAAGCACCACTAAACATTCCTCTTATCCTTTTTCTTTTTCCCACACCCTCCTATAATCATTTTATGATTCCAAAAATCGACAATTTCTCATCCCAAAAAACGTCCAGCCATCCAAATTTGCCGATTTATACTCAATTCATACAAGAATTAGAAAATGAGTACCCTAATTTTATTTTTAAATCCAGTAATCGCTTCCGCTTTCGTCCTCCAAAAACCATTTACTATGAGCTGCCTTTATCAAATTCACGCAATCTCTCTCCCTATTTTCTCCAACTTCTTCACGAACTAGGACACGCCGTATCGCACCACCACAATTACTCCCTATCTGTTGACCGCCTTAAAATCGAAACTGAGGCTTGGGTTTCCGCACATCATATTTTTAAATCCCATTCGAATTGGCCCAAAAAATACCGTTTTGATTTTGACCAAGATTTCGCCGAAACTCAACTTGACACTTATCGTCATTGGCTACATAAAAAAGCCACCTGTAAAAAGTGTGGATTAACAATGTTTCAAGACAAAAAACAGCAATGGATTTGCCCACATTGCGATCTCTGTTAACGGTTATCTCCGCTACCGTGAATTTTATTTCTTTCAAAACGGTCTTGTAGCTGTCCTTTCGTCATGCTCGCTACATCACCGTTAAAGGTTCTTAAAATCGCTTTTTCTTTTTCTTTGCCCAGTCCTAGCACTCTCACTCTTGCTTCAACAAGCTGTCTTACATTTGATTCTACGATATGTTTTTCTGCATCAGTTAACCGTT
>CALFGG010000022.1 GCA_937958235.1 uncultured Candidatus Saccharibacteria bacterium | reverse complement strand
ATACGACCATTCAAAGGATCAGCCTCTACTTCACCAACTACCGTATATTCATGTTCTTTACCCAAAATTTTGATTTTAACTTTCGCACCCACCGCAACTTTCTCATAACTACCAGATTCAATAATTTTGGCGCTCTTTAAAATATCTTCAATCTCCAAAATTCTTGTTTCAATCTGTCGCTGCTCATCACGTGCGTCGGTATATTCTTGATTTTCTTTTAGATCGCCAAAAGACCTAGCATAAGCTAGACGATCAGCAACCACAGGACGTTCGGCAATTAATCTTTTTAGCTCTTTTTCAAGCTCTGCCTTACCGTCTTTAGTCAAGTTAACGATTTTTTTCATGCTTAATAAAATACACGTAAGTATTATAAAAGTCAAGCTCTATGCTATAATCAACCCATTGATATTTAAGAGAAAGGTGAGAAAAATGAAATTAAGTCAATCTTTTATCAAAACCTTCCGCGAAGTAGGCAAGGAAGAGACTGCCCGCAACGCTCAGTTGCTGATTCGCGCAGGTTATATTCATAAAGAAATGGCAGGAGTTTACGATTTTCTCCCCTTAGGCCTCATTACCTTAAATAAAATTCAAAATATTATTCGTGAAGAATTAAACAGTTTGGGCTGTCAAGAGTTTCAAATGACCGCCTTACAAAACCCTGAACCATGGGTTAAAACAAAGCGTTGGAGTGATCAAGTCATTGACGTCTGGTTTAAAACCAAACTCAACGCCGGAGGGGAATTAGGCCTTGCCCCAACCCATGAAGAACCGATTACTAATCTAATGACTAAGTTTATTTCATCTTATAAGGATCTTCCGGTCTACGTCTACCAGTTCCAAACTAAGTATCGAAACGAATTGCGCGCTAAATCCGGTATTTTACGTACTCGCGAGTTTCTCATGAAAGATCTCTACAGTTTTAGCGTTGATAAAACTGAGCATCAGAAATTTTATGACCAAGTCGACCAAGCCTATATGAGGATTTATACACGACTTGGACTCGGTGACTGCACCTACAAAACCTACGCCTCCGGCGGCGCCTTTGCTAAATATAGTCATGAATATCAGACCGTTCTCCCAGTCGGCGAAGATACTATTTATCTCAATCAGGACAAAACTCTTGCCATTAACGAAGAGGTTATGAACGACGAAGTTTTAAGTGATCTAGGTGTTAAGCGTGAAGATCTTACCGCCACCACCGCAGCAGAGGTTGGAAATATTTTCACCTTACGATATAAATTCTCCGAGCCTATCAATCTAAAGTTTGACGACCAAGATGGTATCAAGAAAACCGTCTTTATGGGAAGCTACGGCATTGGTGTTTCACGTGTCATGGGTGTAATTGCCGAAAAATTTGCTGATAACAAAGGTCTAGTCTGGCCAGAAAATATTGCACCTTTCAAATACTATTTAATTGGTATTGGTGATCAAGGAGAAGATTTTGCTAATAATCTCCATAAAGAATACTCTAGCAGTATCCTTCTCGACGACCGCAAGCTCCGCCCAGGTGAGAAATTTGCTGATGCAGAACTTATGGGCATCCCTTATCGCGTTGTAGTTTCAAATAAAACGCTTGAAAATGACTCAGTTGAAATCACTAATCGCCAAACCAGTGAAACCAAAATTCTCTCCATAGAAGAATTTAAGCAGCTGCTACGAGATTAGTCTCCCCTGTGATATTATATAAATAAGAAAAATAAAGGAAAATTATGTTTGATCATATTGAATACCAACAAGCCATGGAAGCCATCATCGAGCGTTTTAAGTCAGAGATGCAAAAAGTTCGTACCGGACGCGCCCACCCAGACATGCTAGGTAGTGTTAAGGTCGAAGCCTACGGTCAATATATGCCACTAAATCAGGTGGCCAATGTCACTGCTGGTGATGCTACGATGCTCCTTATTACACCATTTGATCCATCAACCATTCAGGCCATTGCCTCAGCCATTCGCGCTGATCAAACACTGGGGCTCAATCCAGCAGATGACGGCCGTGTAGTTCGCGTACCAGTTCCACCACTCACTGAAGAACGTAGGAAGGAAATTGTAAAATCTGCTTCAGCCAAAGTTGAGGAAGCTAAAGTAGCTCTTCGTAAAGTACGTGATGATGCTAGAAAAGAATTAAAATCCGCCGAAGATCTCTCTGAAGACGTCAAGAAACGCGGCGAAAAAGAAATCGATGAACTAATCAAAAATTACTCAGGCAAGATTGATGAACTCTTCAAGACTAAAGAAGCCGAAATTATGAAAATTTAGTCACCTTTATTAAATTAAGCTGTTCTAGAGACAGAACAGAGACATGGTATAATTAGTATATGACAACAATTAGCGACTACAGGGATGAGCGTTTACGTAAACTATCAGAGATCAAAGATCTCGGTATCGATCCGTATCCAGCACACTCAAACCGTGACACCAAAATTTCTGAAATCTTAGAGAACTTTGAATCTCTTGATCAAAAAGAAGTAACCATTGCTGGCCGTATTACCGCCATTCGAAGCTTCGGTAAACTAGCTTTTGTAAAAATCCGCGATTATTTTGGCGAGATTCAGCTCTTCATGAAGCAATCTGACGAGGTAAAAGAAGGTTTACTCTCAGTTAAGACTCTTAAGCTTCTCGATCTTGGTGATTTTATCGAGGCAACTGGACTTGTTGGTAAGTCTCAAACTGGTGAAATCTCCGTTTTTACCGACGCAGTTCGTCTCCTAACTAAGGCTCTCCGCCCATTGCCTGGCCGCGATGGCTTCACTAATAAAGAAGAACGTTACCGTCGACGCTATGTTGACATGAACGTAAATCCCGAAGTGCGAGAACGCCTCGTTCGTCGTAGTCGTTTTTGGCAAGCTACTCGCGATTTCATGAATGAACATGGCTTCATTGAGATTAACACCCCAATCCTTGAGCACACTACCGGCGGCGCCGATGCCGCACCATTTGTCACCCATATGGATGCTCTAGATGAAGATTTTTATCTTCGCATCTCCCAAGAACTTCCTTTAAAACGTTTACTTGGTGCAGGCTTCGAAAAAGTCTATGACATCGGACCACGTTTTCGTAATGAGGGCGTCGACGATGAACATCTCCCAGAACATATTGCCTTCGAATCCTATGCTGCCTTCGAAGACTACCGAGACGGCATGGATTTTTATGAAGAAATGATTAAATACGTCGCCTTGAAAACCTGGGGTAAATTACAATTTACTGTCGGCGGTTTTGATATCGACCTCTCCCAAAAATGGCCACGCATTAAATACGCTGATCTCATCAAACAACATTTTGATATTGATGTCTTTAATCCAGATCGCACCAAAATCGTCCAGATTCTTAAGGCTAATAATGTTGAGGTCAAATCGAACCAAGCAGATTCTCGATTAATTGACAACTTATGGAAACTTATCCGCAAAGAATCCGGCGGTCCATTCTGGTTAATCGAAGAGCCGCTCAGCCTTTCACCACTCGCCAAAATCTCTCCTGACAACCCCCTAGTTACCGAACGGTTCCATCCAGTTATTGCAGGTACCGAAATGGGGAATGGCTATTCTGAGTTAAATGATCCAATTGATCAGCTTGCCCGTTTTGAAGAGCAGCAGGCCATGCGTGATTCTGGCGATGATGAAGCCCAAATGCTTGATATGGACTTTGTTGAAATGCTTGAATACGGCATGCCACCTGCTTGTGGATGGGGTAACTCTGAACGCAATTTCTGGCTGCTTGAAGGTGTCTCCGGCCGTGAGGCCGTACCATTCCCGATCATTAAACGCAAAACCGACAATTAACCGATAATTCAAAAAGAAAAGAGGTAAAAATGTTAGATATTAATTTCATTAGAGCTAATCGCGAATTAGTACAACATTCTATCAACGAAAAAATGTACAAGAATATTAACCTCGACAAATTATTTGCTCTTGATGATCAAAGAAAATTCACTCTTCAAGAAGTTGAAGTGCTTCGTAAGGAACGTAACAAAAACACTGACTCCATGAAAGGTGTCAAACCAACCGAAGAACAAATCAACCGTGGAAAGATCCTCAAAGAGAAGATTTCTCAACTAGAAGCCAAGCTTAATGACGAGGAATCTAGTTTTAAAAATCTTCTCAAAGCTGTGCCTAATATTATTTTTGAAGACGTGCCACTAGGCGACGAAAGTGCTAGTGTTGAGGTCGCAAAATGGGGTGAGCAAAAAGCTGAAGGCGTTGATCACCTAGATTACGCTACCTCAAGAGACTGGGTTGATTTTGAACGCGGCGCTAAGGTTGCTGGTGCCAAATTCTACTACGTTAAAGGCGGCCTAGCTTTACTTGAAAACGCTTTAATTCAATTCGGTATCAAAAAAGTCACCGAACACGGTTTCACTTTAATGGACGTTCCTGACATGGTCAATTCTCGCGTCCTTGAAGGCACTGGTTTTGCCCCAAGAAGCTCTGACCAGAGCGACGAATACTATATTGAAGGTGAAGATCTCGCCATGATTGCCACCGCTGAGATGCCAATCACCGGCTACCACATGGATGAAATCATCGACGAAGACAAGCTTCCTCTCTTCTATGCTGGATTTTCAGCCTGCTTCCGTAAAGAAGCTGGTACTTACGGCAAACACACTCGTGGTCTCTTCCGAGTTCATCAATTTAATAAATTAGAGATGTATTCCTTCTGTCTCCCTGAACAAAGTAAGGAAATTCACGAAAAAATTCGCGCCATTGAAGAGGAGATTTGGCAAGAACTTGGTATTCCGTACCACGTCATCAATATTGCCGCTGGCGATCTAGGTGCACCAGCTGCCAAAAAATACGACATCGAATACTGGTCACCAGTTGATCAAAAATATCGCGAACTCACCAGCTGCTCAAACTGTACTGATTTCCAAGCCAAAGGCCTTAATATCCGTGTACGACGTAAAGATGGTACCATTGAAACCCTTCACACCCTCAACGGTACTGCCATTTCTCTTGCCCGCACCATGGTGGCCGTCATTGAAAACTTTGCTGAGAAAGATGGCAAACTCAAAGTACCTGCTGTCCTTAAACCATATCTGGGTGTTGACGAGTTATAAATCAATTAATTATTACTTGATATGGTAAAATAAGCGAAAGGAGTATATATGATTGAAAAAATTGATATTAGCGGCAGTAACTACAAAGTTGAAGAAAGCTTTCAAAAATACGCCACCAAGCGCATTGGTAAATTAGATCGTTATCTTCCACGTGGCAGCAAAAAAGACGTCATTGCTAAGATTGTTGTCACCGAAGTAAATCGTTCACACGGTAACAAATATGAAATTTCTGTAGCAATGGAGATTCCAGGTGGAAAGGTTATTGCAGCCAAGGATGAGTGTTCAAATGTTTTTGCCGGCATTGATATTCTTGAAGCAAAATTAACCGGTCAAATTCGTCGCTATAAAATTGAGACCAATCCACACCTACGTAAAAATCCTATCCTTCGCCTCTTTCGTCGCGAAAAGTAAGGACTAATCAAGAAAATATCATTTAAAACTGCATGGATCATTAATTCATGCAGTTTTTATGATAAAATACATTCATAATATAATACTGTTTTTGGAGGTTTTGACTGACTATGTCGAAAAAAGTAAAAAAAGAAAAGAAGCCAACCGACAAATTGGCTGATAAGACCCTAACCACTCGTGTACTCCAAGGAGTTTTTGGCGATCCTGAAAAACGAAATCTTAAGCGCATGAAAAAAATCGTGCAGGGTATTAATAAGCTTGAACCAAAATACCAAGCTATGTCTGACCAGGAACTACAAGAACAGACTAATATCCTAAAAGAACGCCTATTAAATCTTCGCAAAAAAGCTGAAGCCAAAGTTGCTCTTGCTAAACAAGCCAAAGCAACTAAAAAAACCCAAAAATCTAAGAATCATAGTCAAAATCAACCAACATCTCTAAATAAGGAAGAAGACAAAGTTCTTGACCAACTCTTGCCTGACGCCTTCGCCCTTGTTCGTGAATCCACTTTCCGCGTTCTTGGTATGCGTCATTTTGATGTCCAGCTTATTGGTGGTATCGTACTCCATGAAGGCAATGTAGCCGAAATGAAAACTGGTGAAGGTAAAACCCTTGTCGCCCTTCTCCCATCCTATCTTAACGCCTTAACCGGACGCGGCGTTCACGTAGTTACCGTTAATGACTACCTCGCACAACGTGATGCCGGTTGGAATGCTCCAGTCTATCACTTTCTTGGACTAAGTATCGGTGTAATTATTGCCGACGCTAGCTTCATTTATGATCCAGAATACATCAACGAGGACCACGACGATGAACGTATGCGACATCTTAAGCCATGTACAAGAAAAGAAGCCTACGCGGCTGACGTCACCTATGGTACTAATAACGAATTTGGTTTTGATTATCTACGCGACAATATGGTCAATGAGGTTGATTTCCTTAGGCAACGTGAGTTAAACTTTGCCATTGTCGATGAGGTTGACTCCATTCTCATCGATGAGGCTCGCACTCCTCTCATTATTTCTGCTCCTGCAGGCGATAATCCAGACTCCTATTATCAATTTGCAAAAGTCGTCGCTAAACTCGACTCCTCAGACTATGTACTTGATGAAAAGCACAAATCTGTTACTCTCACAGATCAGGGAATCGAAAAAGTCCAACGCTTGCTTGGCGTCGAAAATCTTTATTCGGCCGAAAACTCTCGTCTTGTCTATCATCTCGATCAAGCTCTTCGCGCCCAAATTGTCTTTAATCGTGATCGCGACTATGTCGTGACTAACTCAGGCGAAGTAATCATCGTTGACGAACACACCGGTCGTCTCATGCATGGCCGCCGCTACAATGAAGGCCTTCACCAGGCAATCGAAGCTAAAGAAGGTGTAGTAGTCAAAGAAGAGTCAATGACCCTCGCCACCATTTCCTTCCAGAACTTCTTCCGTCTCTATCGTAAGCTTTCCGGCATGACCGGTACTGCCTTTACCGAAGCTGAAGAATTCCAGCAAATTTATGCTCTTGATGTTATTCAAATTCCACCAAACCGACCTATTATCCGTATCGATAAAGACGACCTAATCTTCCGCACTGAAGCTGGAAAAATACGCGCCATCATTAAAGCAATTCAGGAATATCACGCCAAGGGTCTACCTATCCTCGTAGGCTCTGCAAGCATCGTTAAAAACGAATTAATCGCCAAACATCTTGATGAGGTTGGATTAAAATATGAAATCTTAAACGCCAAAAATAACGAACGTGAGGCTGCTATTATTGCAAAGGCCGGTGAAAAGGGAGCAATCACTCTTGCCACCAATATGGCTGGACGAGGTACAGACATTAAACTTTCTGATGAAGTCAAGAAAATGGGCGGTCTTGTCGTGATTGGTTCTGAAAGAAATGATTCCCGCCGTGTTGACAATCAGCTCCGTGGTCGTGGTGGTCGTCAGGGAGATCCTGGCATCACTCAATTCTTTGTCTCTTGTGAAGACGATCTCATGCGCATCTTCCAAGGCATGCAGCTTGGCAACATCCTTCGCTATGTTGGTCTTGACGAAGACACTCCAATCCAGAAT
>CALFGG010000021.1 GCA_937958235.1 uncultured Candidatus Saccharibacteria bacterium | reverse complement strand
GTGACGATGGCCATAAGATTTAGGATGGAAGAGCTGAGTTCCCAGGCGGATTTTTTATTACCAGAAACTAGACGTTGATTGAAAACTGGAATAAAACTGACGGCGAGAGCGCCAGAGGTGAGGATGAAAAACATGAAATCGGGGATAGTGAAGGCAGCGGTGTAGGCGTCAATACCGGTTGGGTAGGTATCAAGATAGTAGGAATTCAAGAGACGGTCGCGAAAAATGCCGAGCAAGGCAGAAATTAAAGTACTAATACTCAACAAAATTGCGGCATACTTAACACTGAGCTTGCTATTTGCCATAGCCACAACGGAACGAAACTGAAATTTCTTCATTAATTATTATTATACATGATAAAGCACAAGCGGGGGATTCAAAAAACACGGAGGATATTATATAATGATAGAGTGAAAACACAAAGACTTGATTTAGTCTATAAAATTGGGGATGAGATTCTTAGATCTGAGAATATGCAGCGCGAAAAGTGCTTTATTCAACATGCCAATGTTTCAACCTATGAACACTCCGTTAGCGTGGCAAGAATGAGTTTGATTATTGCAGAAATTTTACGAGCTAAAGTCGATAAAATCTCACTGGTGCGTGGAGCGCTCTTACACGATTTTTTCCTCTATGACTGGCACGATAAGACGGCGATGCCTAGGGCGCATGCTTACCTTCACCCACTGATTGCCTATGATAATGCAAAGAAAGAGTTTAAACTGAATGCGATTGAAAAGAATATTATTCAGGCGCATATGTTTCCAATTAGCATTGTGATGCCAAAATATCGTGAAAGCTGGATTGTAGTGTTGGCGGATAAAATTTGCGCGACGCGAGAGGTGATGTCAAATCTTAAAGTACACGCAACCGTCTCGGTTTTACGAAGTACACAGTACTGCGGTGTGATTATTTAATACAGTAGAGTCTATGATAAAAAATACCTCGAACGAGGTATTTTTTATCAACTGGGATTTTCTCTGCTTTGTATTAGAAACACATAAGCTATTTGGGCTATTTGAATTATTCAGATGATTGAGCTATTTGGATTATTGAATTATTTAGATTATTCGTGGAGTTTAGCACGTTCCGGTAAAATAGCACCGTCAAAAATATCTTTCAGATCTTCCTCCTCAAGAGATTCTTTTTCAAGTAAAGCCTTGGCGACACGGTCAAGAACTTTGCGATTAGCCTGAAGAACAAGTTCGGCACGCTTGGCAGCTTCGGTCGTGAATTCGCTAATTTCTGCGTCGATAAGTTCGGCGGTTTTTTCTGAATAAGGTTTACCAGTACTGATGGTGTAATAACCAGTATCTTCCGATGGGAATACTAAATTACGAGTTTTATTTCCCATACCTTCGCGAGTAATCATTTCTTTACTCAGTTCGGCAACATGCTTCAAATCAGAGGAGGCACCTGTAGTGACACTGTCGGCTCCAA
>CALFGG010000020.1 GCA_937958235.1 uncultured Candidatus Saccharibacteria bacterium | reverse complement strand
CTATTGCCGATCCCTTTTTTTATTGAAAAAATTTTATGCTACAAAAATACCAGGAGAGATCCTGGTATTTTATGATTTATCACTTGATATTTTAGGGATATTCTAAAATAGGTAAATCTTTTATACTACAAAATTATTTTTTCTTAGAAAGGGTAAGGAAACCGTTGCGTGGGTTTTCATTAACAACGCGATCTTCAGGAAGATCAACTGGAGTACCTTTTGGATTATTCTCGGTTTTTGTGAAGAAATAAATAGTCTGAGGCTTGCCACCACGGAGGGTAACCTCAGATTTATGTAGATAATAGGTGATGCCTTTACTGTTAGTGTGACTGTAGGCCATTTTTCCTCCTTTAATTGATATAGTCTTATCTTATGGTAGGGGGGTTAATCTGTCAAGGGGTTTTCAGGGATTTTATAGAGGTGAAAATTTTAATGTTTTATTTGATAAAAATAATGGCAATACGAAGAATTAGAAAACCGATGAAGCGAAGTAATATAAAGATAAGAAGGAGAAGACAGAGAAGAACGGAAAAACCGGCAAGATTGGGCGCCCAAATAGGAGAAGAGAAATCGTAACGATAGAGGGAGGTGGAGGGAATATTGGCAGTTAAAGAGGTAGTGATGTTGTCCATAGAAGGGTAGCTATTGATAATACCAGTCATACAACTAAGATAACCTGGACTATTCCATGCCCAACCGTGAGCAATGGCTTGTGGCTTGCAGGACTCCATGGCTTTAGCAAAGATATTACCATTAGGATTATTATCTCCAGTAGCCTTAATTTTATTTTCAGCTTCAGCCAACGCCGCGGTGGCCTTACGGTTATACTGGTTTTCTAGATAAAATGGCCCCGTACCAAAAGTTAGGACATTACGCCCATTCTTTTCGATAAAATTAATAACAATGTGTGAGTCCGTGTATCGCTTTAATTCGGTAAGAGTAGTTTTTAGATTATTATCAATTTCCTCCTGAGAGGTGATTTCCTTACCGTCAGCGGTTTTTCCCTGATCTGCCTGAAGAACTTTATTTTTTAAATCAAGCATCTTGAGGTGATCAAAACGTAAAAAGGTTGCGGTTAAAAAAAGTAGAGGAATGAGGGCTAGCAGGAGCTGCCAGGTCTTAATCTGCTTAAAAAGCTGAGAAAGACGGCGTTTCTCCTCCTGATGTTCCTTCTTAATAAAACCACCCATAAACGTTTTAATTATAGCATAACAGAAAAGCTGGCGGAGAGGTCTAGGTTAGGCTATCACGGAACCACTGATCAGCAGGACCGGCGGACATAAGAATAACCAGGTAATTATCCTGAAGAAGAGATTTTAGTTTTAGTCTAAGTTGATCGTCAAGATCGGCAGAGGTGGCGATCTCAGGATTTTTGAGAGTGGCAATAAAGTCGGCTGGGGTATAGATTTTTAGCTCAGGATTCTCACGCGTAAGGTATGTTGGGAGCCAAAAAAGCTGATCGACACCAAGAAAAGCGTCCTGATAAAGAGAAAAGACTTCGTGTTGGCGAGTATTTTGATGAGGCTGATAAACGACGACTACACCATTTTTACCAAGATTCTTAGCCTCTTCCTTGGCGATCTCAACAGTGGCGCGAATCTCTTCTGGGTGATGCGCATAGTCAGAATAGAGTCCATCGGCGAGACGCTCAAAACGGCGACCAACGCCTGGGAACTGATTGAGAATGTCAATAACTTGCTGATCAGAGACTTGATGAACGTTTGTCTGATCCTTCAAAATCTGTTTAATAGCGTAAAAGACTAGGTTTGCATCTTCGCGACGAGCAGAGCCAGCGAGAGTGAGGCGAGGATCTTGAGTCTCTAAAATCTGAAATGGCTTAGATGAGAGCCGTGAAAGATCCGAAGGGGCGGCAGCCGGATTTGCAAAAATAAGAGATTGGCTCTGGTTTTCAAATTGAAGAAAAGCCTGATGATAATCAGATTCAGAATGGTAGATATCAGGATGATCATATGAAACAAAAGTAATCAGAGAGAGCCAGGGCTGATAGTGGAGAAAATTGCGATCATATTCGTCAGCTTCGTAGATAAAATATTGATCGTTTTTTTGATAGGAGCCAGAAGGAGCAAAATTTAAAGTGGAACCCACGATGTAAGCGGCGGGAAGTTGAAGATTTTTGGCAGCCCAAATTAACATGGCCGTTGTAGTAGTTTTTCCGTGAGTACCTGCGACGGCAATCATTTTGAGTTCTTTGACTAGGGTAGCGGTCAGCTCGTCGCGTTTAGATATTTTAAGTCCAAGAGATTTGGCGAGTTTTAATTCGGGATGATCTTCGGGAAGAGCGGAGGTATGAACAAACCAATCGAGATGATACTTCTCGTGAACTTTTTGAAGATATTGGCCATCTTGCGCGCCAACGGCGAAGGGAATTTGTGCCTGATCAAGCTCATTTGAAATAGCCCCACTTTGTTGATCGGAGCCAAAAACTTGATAGCCAGCATTTTTTGCCATGAGAGCAAGCGGACCCATGCCGGTACCAGAGATGCCAGAAATATAGATATTCATAGGTATATTATAATTGAAAATTGATTTTAACTAAAAATATTTCGTCCGAAAATACTGGATGGTATTGATTAGTTCTAGCATATTTATTGAAGTATATATAGCTAATCACATCGTTGTTTTTTTCGGAATGAATTGGAAGAACTTCAAATGTATGATCAGTTAAGCTTTTATCATTGCTTTTAATAAAAAAGCTAAGTGGCTCAACGGAGTTGTCGGCTTCACCAATAAAATCGTAGCCATACAATATGTATTTTTCTTTATTAAAAATAAAGGGGATTTTCCAGAAATTAGTTGCGATGTAGGTGAAGACTGCTTGATCACTAATTATTTTTTTATTCTTACAATCTAGAAAACATGGTAGTACTTTATTGTTAAGAAAATTAATAGCAAGAAGATTATTGTGCGGCTTATCTTGTTCTGAAGTCATTGATGCCTTTCTAATTCTTCAAGATAAATCAGTTATCTAACTTTTTGCGGAAAAAGTTGGTGTCGTAGGTTGCTGCACCGTGGTCTCTGTAGAATTGCTGGGCAGTTTCGCGGCCTTGACCACAGGTGAACTCGAGATTTTTACAGCCTTTTTCCCTTGCCCAATCTTCGTAAGCATTAAATAAGAGGTTTCCGATACCTTTACCACGAGCTGATTGGTCTACGACAAAATCTTCAAGATAGGCATTTTTACCAATGCCGGCACCAAAAATTACAGAAACTGAGGCCATGCCAAGAATCTGCTCGGGAAGAACAGGGAGGTCTTGTTTAACATTGTCATCTTCCGCAGATTCAACTGCAAGAAGTAAGTCATGCCAAGGAGAAGAAATGAATTGCTCAAACCATTGTTGCGGAATTTCACCTTTATCTTTGCCACTGCGTGAAAGTTGGATGAGCAATTGACGAATTCTGTCGGCGACTGTCTTATTATATTCTGTAACTGCAATAATCTTGATCATATTTTTCCTTTACGATTAAGTAATAAAACTAAGTTAACTAGAGAGAAGATTCAAGTGCCTGCAACTCCGTTGCGATTGCTAAAGCTTTTTGGTTGATCTTATCAGGGTCGTCACCCCAAATAGTAATACGCACGAGCTCCTCGGTGCCACTGGCACGAATATTGAGACTCCAGCCGAGAGAGTTGAGTTCGGCAGTTTTCTGATTAATAAATTCTTCAGTAAGTGGTATATGATTACGAAAGGCTTGTTTGAGGGAAGGGCTGACTGTTTGATTTTTGATTACCTGAGGAAGCTTTTGTAAGGAAGAACAGATAGAAGACAGGGAAACTTCTTGAGGAGTTTTTGGGGTGGCCGATTCTTGACCTTGCTCCCGTTTTTTGGCTTCTTGCATAGTTTCATAGTCTAGGATAAGTTGATCTTCATGCTGTCTTCTTCTTAATGTCTCGCTATAAATTTTGGAGATAACTAGGGCAGTGAGAACTCCATCGCCCATGGATTCGCCTGGCAAAATAATGTGCCCACTCTGTTCGCCACCTAGAAGAATCCCCTCCTCGCGCATTTTGGCAGAGACATTCTGATCGCCAACATCCGTCATAACAAGCTCGATACCAGTATTCTTAGACCAGTTCAAGAGACCCTTGTTTGCCATAATAGTAATAGCAACCTTCGGCAGACCTAGGTAACCAGCAATGCAAGCAATCATATCGTCGCCGTCAATGATAGTGCCGTTCTTATCAACCATTAAACAGCGATCACCATCACCATCGAAAGCGGCGCAAAAATCAAGCTGATGCTCTTTTACTAATTGAACTAGAGAATCAAGGTGAGTACTGCCACAGTTTTTGTTAATATTTTCACCATAGCTAGAGTCGTCATGAATAACTTCAACTTTGGCGCCAAAATATTCAAAAATCTCACGTGCCACAACACTTGTCGCGCCGTCAGCACAGTCGAGACCAATTTTTAATTCCGAAAAATCTGGTTTTTCACGCTGCGAAAGAGTGGATGGACCAAAACTTGAGAGATAATCTTTGAGATGGTCAAGATAAATATCCCTGGCTTGTTGATGAAGATCTTCGGCATATTCAACGGAACCAACATCGAAGCCAGTTTCATTTTCAAGAGCATTCTCGATAGCCTGAACACCAGCTTGACTTAATTTAACGCCATAAGGATATTTTTTAACAAAGGAAGAAAGATCTTTACCGCTTGTGGTTGTACCGGTACCTTTAAAACCGATACCGCCCGGCATAACTGCTTCAAGGCCGCCAATGGAATCACCACGCTCAAAGATTTTAATACCATTATCGGAAGCAGGGTTATGGGAGGCAGTAACATCAATAGCAAGATCGTAGCCCATTTGGTAAAAAGAATAGTTGATGGCAGGAGTGGGAAGAACGCCAACATTGCCGTGGTCGATACCAACGGTCTCAAGTGCTTCCTCAAAATAGCGGAGAATCCACTCTGTAGATTCCCTAGTGTCACCGCCAAGTAGAACCTTCACTGGACGCTCCATACCATCAGCAGTTTCACGAGCATTACCCAAATAGCGAACAATGCCGAGGGTGATGGCCTGAACAAAACCGGGAGTAAAGGCGTCTGCTTTCTGGCGGATTCCGTCTGTACCGAAATATTTAATCTTACCCTTCATAGTCTCCTTTCTATTGGTTTATCATAACACGATTTTAGCTGATGAGAGCTAACTCAACTTCGATGACCGAAACAATATCAAGAACGGTACTGCCGCGAGAGAGATCGGAGACTGGGGCATTAAAACCTTGAAGAATTGGGCCGGCAGCAGTGAAATTACCAAATTGTTCCATGGCTTTATAGAGAATATTACCAGAATTGAGGTCTGGGACAATTAAGACATTGGCGTAACCAGCTACAGGGGAGTTTGGAGCCTTTTTCTCGCCGATGCGGGGATTGATCGCGGCATCAAGCTGCATTTCTCCGTCAATTAGCATTTCAGGATGAGTTTCCCTAACCTTTTCCACGACGGCTTGTGTAAGCGAAATAGTTTCATCTCTGCCACCAGAACCGAGAGTAGAGAAGCTTAGCATAGCAATACGGGGAGTGAGGAAGTTATTTAATGCCGAATCAGTAGATTCATGGTTTAGGTATTTAAAATATTTAGCAGCAGTCTCGTGGGTTTGGAGAGTAATATCATAAAGCTGGTCGAAGTTCGGATGTTTACAAGCGGCAGCGTCACCAAGAATAAAAACAGATTGTCCGAGAGGGGTGGCTTTATTTTCTTTAGTAAAAATGAAGCTAGCGGAGAAAGTTGGCTTTTCAAGCTGGCGAGGGTTTTTAACGCCAATAATATCGCGGGCAGCGAGAATGACTTCTCGAGAGGCGTAATCGATACCAGCAATCATAGCATCGGCAACCCCAGCTTTAACGGCGGCACAGGCATGCTCAAGATTATCGGCACCGACAGCTTCAAAATCGGGAAATTTTTCTTTAGCGATCTTGATAGCTTCTTGAATATAAGGATTGGTAAACTCCGGGAAAACGATTCTTCTTTTTGACATTATTTAGCTCCTTCTTTTAATATACCAAAAAGAAATTCATCGTGAATCTGATTATTTTTAAAGAAGGAATTTTTAGCGATACCCTCTCTTATAAAACCATTTTTCTCTAAAACTCGTTGGGAAGCAATATTCTCGGCAAACGTGTATGCTGAAATACGAATAATATCTAATCGATTAAAAGAAAGTAGCAAAATTTGTCGAACAGCTTCGGTCATAATACCTCGTGAACAAAAATCTTTATCCAGATAATAACCTAACTCAGAGTCTTTCTGTCGGATATCTTTCTTCTTAACAACTGATATATTACCAACTATTTTTCCGTCATTAAGAATAGCACGATAAATTCCAGTTTGCCCTTCACTCTGATTAGCCATTGCAATATATTCTTTGGCATCTTCAAGATGATATGGATTTGGAATAGTATCACTTAGATAGGTGCGGTCTATATGGTTACAGATGTGGACTAATGCTTCATAATCTTGATCAGTCCATGAGCGAAGTTCAACTGACATTATTTCTCCTTTTAGGATGATTATATCATTTAAAATACCGCGTAGTGTTTTAATACGTTCAATGAATTCAAAAAAATAAAACCATTTAAAGAATAGACAAATCAATTTACTTCAAATATAAAATTCTATTATGCTAAGATAATGTAAGGAAGCAAATAAAGATTTACAGAGAAATATTATGGAAATTCAGCAAAAAGAACTGATGAAAATTATTAAACATTACCGGATACACAATAAGGTAAGTTTCATAGGTTTTCATGCGGTTGATCCAGATACAATTTGGTATTTTTTCCGCGCAAAAAATGGTGATTTTTATATCCTAGAAGCATCAGATTATGTCGTATGGGTATGTGGTAATGGAGAACCGCCTAAGTATTTGCAAGCAGATTATTATGAGGATTTTTCCTACTCATTTAAGGTGAAGAGATGGCTAACAAGCCATAACGGCTTAGATAAAACAGATGAATCTGGTGATTATGAGGGTTACCTTTATTGGGCTAGTAATAGCGATCGTTGCGTAATGGCAAAAATTAAAGGTAAATTTTCAGATTATAAAATTATGAACCTTATCAATAAAATTCCACCACATAGTGAACTCGAGCTTGCAATATTTGAAAAGAGACAAATATCCTGCGAACTTATTTCGGCAGTACCTCGTCCAGCAGATCAAGATATTAATATTTTGACAGAGAAAATTCAAAAACTAATCCAAAAAGAAGTATTAGAACTAGCACAAAAAATTATTAATACCGATCAAAAGAATTTATCAGAGGAAGATTTGTCTAAATGTAATTATGATTTATTTAAGTATGTACAAATTTGGTCTGAAAATGATGGAGACAAATTTGAGGAAAATATTTTGGTAGAGTTAAATAACCAAAGTTGGTTAGCATTGTGTGAAAAAAGAGATTTTCCCTCGTTATTTGAAGAACGAAATGCTTTAGTCTTTCTTTTCAAAAGGTACTGGCATTTGATTAAAAAAATACCTGGACCAAAGTTTCTGCCAAGAAAAGTATTATCTTTATTACTACAAAAATTTGAATTAAGGTCTAGCGGCGAATTGTCTTTTAAGACAATGAAGGGATATGCAGAAGATTGTAAAATTTATTTATTTGAAGATGAATTAGAATGCAACTTTTACTTAATCTGTAGAAATATTGAACAAACTAATATAGACCAGGAAAAAACTTTACTTCAACAAGACTTTAATATTAATATTGCACAGTTTTATCACTTAAAAAATGATCGTGAAAAATATTACTATATCTGCAATGCATCAGAGATAGTAGTTGATCCAAATCCCAACAATGTTGATATTGATGAAAAATATTATTTTTCAGTAGCTAGAGAAGAATTTTAAAGAAGAAAGAGAAGTGGGGTTAGAAGATAAATATGAAGAGCATTGGGGAGCCCCGAGAAAAAGCAGAGAGTAAGAGCAAAAGAAAGAGCAAGGACGCGTCCATAAATTGATGTTTTTTCATGGTTCTTGTTATGTAATTTATAAGTTAGAACGAATAAAACAGCGACACAAATAATCATAATAACACCGCAGATGCCTTGTTCATAGAGAATGGCGAAGTATTCGTTTTGGATAATTTCTTTGGGGCTGCCAAGTTCAGGAAATTCTTGATACAACGTTAGCCCAGTAGCACCAAGACCTACACCAACGAGTATTCGTCTAATTGAAGTTCGCCAGGAGGAGAGGGCGAGGCGGTTGAGATTTAGACGGATACTGGTTGATTCTTCGATATAGCCAGTGAACTGCGGAGATTTTTGAACTGAGGTGGCAGTGTCGGTTTTTGAATCTGACAGGCGTGATTTATTGGATTCGTGAACTTCGTGATTTTTATTATTTTCGTTAGTTTTATGAAACACTTTAGCAAGGTCAATGCGACCAAGGGAAAGCTGACTGACGGAAGTGGAGACGCCATCAAAGAAAGTATGACTAGTTGGACCGAGTTCAGTAAATAAACCCTGGGCCGACAACGTAAAGAAGAGTGGCAA
>CALFGG010000019.1 GCA_937958235.1 uncultured Candidatus Saccharibacteria bacterium | reverse complement strand
GCAGAAAAGGGAAAAGAATCAATAGAAACTAGTGGTGGAGAAATAACGAAATTGGGATTTTACGACGCCATGTAGTGTGATTCAAGCAGTTAGACGGGGTATGATATATAAGTTGAATACTGTGTCTATCAACAGAAGATAGATGCCCGACGTCAAGGAAAAAGCTATGCCTAATTTCCTCTCTAAGATTCTGTCTTTTGGTGCTGACAAGGACCTTAAGGCATATCAACGTATTGTCGAGAAGATCAATGCGCTTGAGCCAACAATGCAAGCAATGAGTGATGAAGAGCTCCAATCTCAGACTGATAAGTTTAAGGCTCGTTATGCCGAAGGAGAAAGTCTGGATGATCTTCTTCCAGAAGCTTTTGCAACGGTGCGTGAAGCATCGGTAAGAACTATTGGTCAGCGTCACTTTGATGTTCAGCTTATCGGTGGTATTGCACTTCACAAGGGTACTATTGCAGAGATGAAGACCGGTGAAGGCAAGACGCTTGTTTCTACTCTGGCTGGTTATCTTAATGCACTGAGCGGCGAGGGTGTTCACATTGTTACTGTTAACGATTACCTAGCTAAACGAGATAGTGAGTGGATGGGCACCATCTACAAGTTCTTAGGCATCACTGTCGGTCTTCTGCAGAATGGCATGCGTCTGAGCCTTAAAAAGCCTGCGTATGAGGCAGATATTACTTATGGTACAAATTCAGAGTTTGGCTTTGATTACCTACGCGATAACATGGTTACTCGCCCAGAGATGCGCGTCCAGCGTGGTCATCATTACGCCATCGTCGACGAGGTTGACTCCATCCTTATCGATGAGGCTCGTACTCCTCTGATTATTTCTGGTGCTGGCACTAAATCTGCTGGTACATATAAAGATTTTGCTAAGGCAGTTCGCGGTTTAATTCCAGACGTTGACTTTGAGATGGATGAGGCTAAGCACACTATCGCAACAACTGAGATTGGTCTCGAGAAGGTCGAGCGTGCTCTCAACATCGACGATATCTATAACGATGA
>CALFGG010000018.1 GCA_937958235.1 uncultured Candidatus Saccharibacteria bacterium | reverse complement strand
TGACGAAGTTAAGAAGTTAGGTGGTCTTGTTGTGATCGGCTCCGAAAGACATGACTCGCGCCGCGTTGATAATCAGCTTCGTGGTCGTGGCGGTCGTCAGGGCGATCCCGGTATTACCCAATTCTTCGTCTCTTGCGAAGATGATCTTATGCGCATTTTTCAAGGTATGCAACTTGGTAACATCCTTCGCTACGTTGGTCTTGACGAAGATACTCCAATCCAGAATCGCGCAGTTACACGTAATCTAGAAGCCGCACAACGTCGCATTGAAGGTTTTAACTTTGATTCTCGTAAAAACGTCGTTCAATACGACAACGTTATTAATCGTCATCGTCGAGTCGTCTATCTCATGCGTCGCAAAATTCTTGAAGGAGAAAGTATCTCCCAAGAAATTAAGCGTCTCATGAAAGAAGCTGTAGAAGATCTAACTATCGAAAGTTCTCGCGTTAACAAGAAATTCAAACAGAATTTCCTCCAAGTATTCAATATTGACCCAGAACTTGTCGAAACAATTGGCCAAATGCGTAAATCCGCAGATCGCGCCAAGCTTGCCCTTACGGCAGTCAGCGAGGCTTACGCTTCTCAAGAATTAGATTTTGGTGCCGACGTCATGCGACGAATTGAACGTGAAGTATATCTCAAAGTTCTCGACGCCCTCTGGATGCAACACCTTGAGAATATGCAACACCTTCGCGAAGGTATTCACTGGCGATCAATCGGTCAAAGAGATCCGCTAGTTGAATATCGCACCGAGTCACAAAAACTCTTCGAAGGCTTACAGAAGAATCTACGTGAAGAAGTTCTCAAGATTCTTCTCAGCATTACCAAACAAGAAGCTATTGCTACCGACGTAATTGATGGCGAAGAATATGACACTGAACTCACCCAAATGGCTGAATCCGCCACTAATAAGGGTGTAAATACTATTGAATCTGGTGTTAAAAATCTTGATGATGAATTTAAGACCGGTTCAAACAAGAAAACAAATCTCAACCAAGAACGTAATGCTGCCCGTAAATCAAAAAAGAAACAGCGTCAGAACAAGAAGCATAACAAGCACTAATCATGAAACATTTTGTTGAAGAAATCGAGCTAAAAAACGGCGCGAGAGGACTTCTTATTGATGTCCCCGGTGCTTCCGTGATGAATATTAAGGTTCAATTCCGTGGCGGTATGCGTTTCGCTAAAACCCCGGACCTCTACGAGATTGCCCATGTTGTTGAACACCTTAGTTTTGGCGCTAACTCCGTCTTTCCTGACGAACAAGCCTATGAAGCCGACTTCACTAAAAATGGTGCTTATCACAACGCCTGGACCTCAGACTATTCCGTCTGTTATGAAGCCGAATGCGCTGATTTTGAATGGGAACGCATCTTAAACCTAGAACGCATCGCCATCACTTCACCAAAATTTAATGAAGACGAACTTAGAAGCGAGAAAGGCAACGTTAAAGCCGAACTGACCGGTTACATGAATGATTATGCCAGGCTTCTATGGCCAAGACTTCAAAAGGCTATCGGCGAAGAAGTCCCCAACCTCAAAGAACGTCTTGCTACAATCAATAATATCGAGCTCAAGGATATTCGCGAACATTATCGCCGCACTCATACCGCAAAAAATATGCGTTTTATTATTGCTGGACAAATTAAGCATCGTAAAAAAGAAATTCTGCGTAATCTTGAAGATTGGGACCTCAAAGAAGGTAAGCGTTTTGAAATTCCCAAAGATAAATTACATTCCTCTCCAGCCATTCTTGTCAAAAGAAAGGATGCCAGCAATATTACATTTGGTTTTTCTATGGTCACCCCGAGACGACTATCTAGTCAAGAAACTCAAGCCATGGGTGCACTCAATCATATCCTCAATGGCACCATGAGTAGTCGTATTTTTGGCCAAGCCAGAAAACGTGGTCTTGTTTATGGAATGGGTAGTGGCATCAATAGCAGTAAGCATTACTCATCTTGGGACTTTGATGGTGAAGTGAATCTTGAGACTGCTGACGAACTTTTCTCCCTTATTCAAATCGAAATGGTAAAAGCCCTCAATGGTGAAATTTCTGACGAAGAAATTGAGGCTGTTAAAACATACGCTCAGGGACGCTACCAGATGGGAGCACAGACCGTCAGCCAAATTTCTGACTACTATACTGATGATTATTTTATGACCGAAAAATTTGAACTCTACGATGATTTCCCTCAAATCATTAAAGAGATCAATAAACCATCTATTGTTGAGTTAGCTAGAGAATTTGCTGGCTCCGGCATACATGCTTTTGTGACTGTTGGCTCTGTTGAAAAATCCGTTATCAACCAGCTTGCTGAATCACTTAATTTCTAAAACCATTAAAACCTGAGTATAATAGAGCTATGAATATTGCAATTTTAGGTCATGGACTTGAGGGGCAAGCCGTAGAAGCTTATTTTAAGGCCCACTCATCAGAAGCTAGTCCCAATCATTTTACTTTTTTTGACCATTTCGAGGATCACCAAATTCCAGATTTTCACCTGGAGAATTTTGATCTTGTTTTTCGTAGCCCTTCCGTTCATCCTCAATTTGTCTTAGAACCAGAGCAGCGTGGTAAATCCCAGAATTGGACCTCAATTACCAACTATTTCTTTGAAAATTGTAAAGCACCGATTATCGGCGTTACTGGTACTAAAGGGAAGGGAACCACCTGCTCCATTATCACAAATCTACTCCGTCAATTTCCGGAACGCTTCAACAATATTCATCTTGTTGGCAATATTGGCACGCCAGCCATCCTCGAGTTAGACAAAATCACTGAAAAAGATTTGGTCGTTTATGAGATGAGTAGTTTTCAATGCTGGGATCTCCGAAAATCTCCACATGTTGCCGTAGTTTTACGCATTGAGCCAGACCACCTCGATCGACACCGCGGTTTTGATGATTATCTAGCTGCTAAATCAAATATCGTAAAACATCAGACAGCCTCAGATTATTGTATTTATTACAAGAACAATGATGATAGTGTAAAAATTGGCCAGAAAAGTGCTGGTCAAAAAAACACCTACCCCATCGTTAAGTATCAAGCAGAACTTAAAGACCTCCTTGATTATTTAAAAATTCCAGGTGAGCACAACCGCGAGAATGCCGAAGCGGCCATCTTGGCAGTACTTAGCATTTTGAACCTATCTCTAGATGAACTTTTTAGTAATAGTAATCAAGCAATCTATCAAAAAATAGCCCATGGCCTTGCTACTTTTGTAGGATTACCTCACCGTATTCAATTTGTTCGCGAATTAAATCATGTGCGCTACTATGACGATAACTACTCTTCAGCTTTTCCTGCTGCCGACGTCGCCATTAAAGCTTTTGAAGATTACCCCACTATTCTTATTGCCGGCGGCAAAGATCGACATCTTGATTTAACAGCTATGAAAGAACGCTTCTTTAGTGCCAAAAATCTTAAGAAAATCATTTTAATCGGCGAAACACGTTTCATGTTAGCAGAAGGAGAAGATCCTGATAAATTTATTCTAGCCGATTCACTCGAGGATGCCGTAGAATACGCCAAAAACTACGCCGAAAAATACGCCGCTGATCTCGAATCAAATTACGACCTCTGTATTCCATCTACTAGAGAAGCCCTCAATAACCAAACCGCAAAACCAGTCATTGTTCTAATGAGTCCTGGAGCTGCCAGTTTTGACATGTTTAAGGATTTTAGTGATCGCGGAAATCAATTTCAACAAATCGTAAACGCTTTTTAATGCTAAAATAATAATAATGATTGCATCAAATTTTTCATCTATTCTTGGTTCTTTAAATAAAAAACCAACCCAGCCAGCCCCCACCGTTGCTCCGTCAAAAGACGCCGTTTTTCGCTTTTTAAGTTATTATTTTGATCGTTCAACCTACACCGCGACTTTTGTTTACCAAGGAATCGACAATATCATCTTTACCGAAAAGGTCTTTTTTGCACCTAAGCCCGGCACCAATACTAGCTCCTTCAACCTACTTGACGACCCCAGTCTTACTGAGCTACTAGACCAGGCTATGTTTCTTGCTTTTATCCTGATTGGCACCAGCTATTATAAAGCTCACCCCACCCAGAATATTCGCCTCGACCGGCCTCTAGACGATTTTCAAGCGCGCTTCTTTTCTACCGTCTTTCAAGAAGGATTATCCCAATATGCCTTCGAAAATCGTCTGACTCGTACTCAATTAGCCACTTTTAGATCTACTCCTGGTTTTCAAAATAAACCAGCCGTTGAATATCGTGGTCAAGGAGTTCTCGCTCTCCAATCTGGCGGAAAGGACAGTCTCCTGGTTGCCGAATTACTTAATGAACATAATATTAACTTTGTCCCATGGTATATCAGTAGTAGTCCAGACCGTTCACACCCAAATGTTATTGATCATCTAAGTGATGGCTTTAATCACCAAAAAGCCAGTGTAGTTTATCGCCAAATCGATCATCTCCATCTACAACAAACTGGCGGACTTAATGGACATGTTCCCGTTACTTTTATCGTAGAATCTCTGGCTCTTATCCAAGCTATTTTAAATAATCAGAACGTCATCCTCACAAGCATCGGCCGTGAGGGGGAAGAACCCCACGCGATGATTGGAGATTTACCAGTCAATCATCAATGGTCAAAGACCTGGCAGGCTGAACAACTGATGACCGAATACATCAAACGCTACCTCTCCCCAGACCTTCATCTAGGCTCACCTATCCGCCATCTCAGCGAACTACGTATTGCCGACCTCTTTGTTCAAAAATGTTGGCAAAAATATGGCTACAGTTTTAGTTCTTGCAACGAGGCAAATTATAAGCAAAATAAGCAAAATAACACACTCAAATGGTGTGGACACTGCGCCAAATGCGCCAACTCGTATTTACTTTTCTGCCCATTTATTCCACCGCAATTTCTCCAATCACTTTTTGGCGATCAAGATCTTTTCTTGGATCAAAATCTTACGCAAATCTTTAAAGGCCTTCTTGGTGTCGGCGGAGAAATGAAGCCTTTTGAATGTGTTGGCAGTGTTGAAGAACTACGTTCTGCCTACCATCATCGCATGATTACTCCGCCGATTCCAGTTCCACAAAATCCAAATCAGAAGGATGGCCCCGTTACGTATTGGCAACCAGTTTACGCCAATCTTCCATTCATGGTCCCCGAGAGTAATTTCAATTATCTTGCAGAATCGGCCAATCAAGAATATTTTCGCAATTTCTACACTACCTACCAATCAGAGAACACTTCCGAACAAACAATGGCCCACAACGAACAACTTGCAAAGAGTCACCAAAAGGCAGACCAAATCCTGGCTATGATCGAACGACGTAAACAACTCGAACAGCTAAGACGTACTGGTCGCCAAAGACAGCGTGACCTTGAATAGCTAACAATAAACATTATCCTCTCTTCATTTTTAGCCTAGACTCTTGCACCATTTACTTTTTTACCTGAAAGCGTTAGAATAGAAAAAAGCATTAACAGAATAAAAAAACCATGCCAAAGACAACTACAACAAAAAAATCAATCAATACAAAAACTAACCACAAGGTAGTCAAAAAAGCTGCCACTAATACCAAGAAAGTTGCCGCTAAATCACCTAAAGATTCTGGCAAACAAGATGCTTATTTCTGGGGTGGTCTCGGCATTATCCTTTGCGCAACCGGCGCACTTCTCACCCTTCTTTGGGGTGTTGGCACAATGTTAAGTAAATAAAAAATAAAGTGGTGGGCAAATGAAATTTTACACAGTACGACATGGACAAACTGACTGGAATAATCTTGGTTTAAACCAAGGCTGGTCAGACACGCCGTTAAATACTTTAGGACAATTTCAAGCCCTAAGAGCTCGCGATCGATTAAAAGATGTCAGATTTAGCATAGCTTATTCCTCTCCACTGCAGCGCGCAGCTAAAACCTGCCAGATCATCCTCGGACGTGTCGTTCCCGACAAAGCTATCTTTGATGAATTAAGCCTTGAAGATGCGATCGAGCTCAACCATTTTTATCGTCAACATAATGATCTAAATAAAGATTGTTACATTCGTTATGCAGAGGATCTCATTGAACGCGGACTTGGCGTCTTTGAGGGCAAAGAAGGCTCCAGAATTCATGAAATTAGCTGGAAAGATGGCTTTAATGCCGACCGTTTCAAAATGGAGTCTGTACCACACATGTTCCATCGTATTGATCGTATCCTCAAACAAATCCAAACAGATACTCTAGAAAATTACGGCAATGATGCTAATATTCTAATTGCCTCACATGCCGGCATTCTTCGCATTGTTGACTACGTTCTGCGTGGTGGTACCGAGCAAGGCCTCTTCTATTCCGCCCTTTACGATAGCTCCATAAATCTACATTTGAAAAACTGTGAGTTTAATATCTACGAACGATAAAACTTATCTTTACCAAAACCATAAACACTACAACTTGATGCAAATATAAAGTTACTTACTCCTTTCTTGATAGCACACTCAACAAGATTTCTTGTACCAATCACATTGATATCGTAAGCAATATCTTTGTCAACAATGCACGCAGGTTCTCCAACTAAACTGGCTAAATGAATAATTGTATCAATTTGATTTAAAGAGCTCAAAATATCTTCTTTGATTCGAATATCCCCTTTCACTAACTTGAAACGCTCTGAATACATATACTCGGACAACGAATCAAAACCAAAAATTCCACTATCCAATACAACGACTGTATTTTCTTCATTATTCAACAGCTCTTGAACCAACTTTGAACCAATATAGCCACAGCCACCCGTTACTAAAATGTTACTCATAAAACATCCTCCTAATGTTTAAATTATAATTTTAATATAAGATTTGTTCGAAAACTCTCTTTGACTTATTGAGACAATTCTGCAAGTTAGAATTCGAAAAAACTACACATGGTTTATAAATACACACCTCTCAATGTAAGCCTTTTCATGACTTTGATTGTAACTTATAAACATTA
>CALFGG010000017.1 GCA_937958235.1 uncultured Candidatus Saccharibacteria bacterium | reverse complement strand
AGGTGCGGCTATAAATCGTATGATTGATGCTGGTCTTCAGAATGTTGAATTTATTGCCATGAACACTGATGCACAAGCACTTCATAGTTCAAAAGCAACAAAGAAAGTTCATTTAGGTAAAAATAGTACGAATGGACTTGGAGCGGGTGCTGATCCAAAGGTTGGAGAAGCAGCAGCTCTTGAATCTATTGATGAGATTAACGAGGCTGTTAAGGGTGCTGATATGGTTTTTGTCACCATTGGTGCTGGTGGTGGTACTGGCTCTGGTGCTGGTCCAATTGTAGCTAAAGAAGCAAAAGACCAGGGTATTTTAACCGTTGGTGTAGTGACTCGCCCATTTACTTTTGAGGGTGCTCAGAGGAAACGTAATGCAGATAAGGCAATTAATGAGATGACTGATGCAGTCGACGCATTGATTACAATTCCAAATGATCGATTATTACAAACAATTGATCCGAGAACACCACTACTCGAGACTTTTAAGATTGCTGATGATGTATTACGTCAAGGTGTTCAGGGGATTTCAGAATTAATTACAGAACATGCGCTAATTAACTTAGACTTTGCTGACGTAAAGGCAATTATGAAAGACGCTGGTTCTGCATTGATGGGTATCGGTCGTGCTTCAGGTGAGAATAGAGCAAAGTTGGCTGCTCAACAGGCAATTGAATCACCACTAATTGAGGTAAAAATCGATGGTGCTCGTGGCGTACTATTTTCAGTAGCTGGTGGATATGATATGTCGATGTCAGAGATCCAGGAGGCAGCTGAGGAAATTACTGGTGCTGTTTCACCAGATGCTAATATCATCTTCGGCGCATCTATTCGTCCAGAGTTACAGGATGAGATCGTAATTACTGTAGTAGCAACTGGGTTTGATTCAGATGTTTATCGTCGTAAACGCGCAGAAGAGGAAGAAAAGAAGCGTACGGATGAGGCTTTAACTAGAGTAGAGAGTCTAAGAAACCAACAGCAGATTATTGAGCCTACTCCAAGTTTTGCACCAGAAACTAATGAACAGAGTAGTGCAGAGGAATTTACGGCAACACCAAAAGAAAATATTTGGGACAAAATTGGCCGTCAGGACGAAGAAGAGGATTTAGAAGTCCCGCCTTCTCTAAGAGCAAAACTACGCGGTAAGAAATAGTGAAATATGGTCGGAGAAATCTGACCATATATAATCTTGAGGACCAGAGATCCTTAAGGGGTAATTGAAAGAATTATCTAGATAAAAGGTGGAGGTAAAAATGCAAATGATAGGTGTAAAGATTGGTGACAGTAAGGTGCTTGAAAGCCGTGAGACTCCTGACGGCTCAATGATTCGCCGTCGCCGTGTGACGGCAGATGGCTACCGCTTTACAACTTATGAACGCATAGAAATGCCGCCACTTGCGGTGATGAAACGTAGTGGGAATAGGGAGCCTTTTGATCGTGATAAGCTGCATAAGGCAGTAAATCGTAGTGTGGGTAAATTTTTTAACTCAGAACTTGAAATTGAAGATGTGGTGAATAAAGTGGTGGAGCGGGTATATTCTCTTGGGCGTGATGTGGTCTATTCGAAAGAGATAGGACAGGCGATCTTGGATGTGCTAGCCAAAAATAATGAAGTAGCCTACGTTCGATTTGCTAGTGTATTTTTACAATTTAAATCACTAGATGAATTTGAAAGAATTATTAGAGAACAAAGAGAGAAACGGGAGGATTAAATGCGAATTGTAATTGTAGTAAAAACACATTCAGAATATTTTAGAGAGGCTGAAGAGTGGGGCGTGGAATATCAGCGTGAGACTGGACGAGAAGTCGAATTGATTGATCCGGAGACAATTGAGGGGGAGATCTTTGCATCAACTCGAGATATTATGCAATATCCGAGTTTACTGATTCTGGGCGGGAGTGGCGAAATTGTAAAAAAATGGAGTGGCTCACCGCTACCGCAGTTTGACCAAGTGTCTTATATGCTACGCAGCGTGTAAAATATATTGTATAATAAGGGGGATGAGTGAAATCAGGGAGAAAGCATTAAGAATTTTTGCGCAAGCAAAAGAGATGCCTGGGTATTCTTTGTCATGGGAAAAACATTCTCTAAACGTAGCCAAAGTAGCAGAATCGATTACGAGAGTAGTGATAGAGAATGGAGCGAAATTGAGGTTTACGAAAGTCACGGGAGAAGAGCCGGGAACGGACAGGGAACTGAGTGACGAAGAAATGACGGATATGGCTTTTTCCGCAGGACTGCTGCATGATATTGGCCGATGTGTGGAGGTAAAGGTTGGCTTACGCCATCCAATTTTGGGATATAACTTATTGACAGGAGAGGGGCTGGTGGAGCTGGCACAAGTTTCGATGACTCATACGTATTACGGATACAAACAGATAGAACGGGCTGAGTTTTGGGAGGAACTGGATCCAAATAGTCTAGAATTTACGCAGGCTTATATGAAGGGAGCTGAGATTTCTGATTTAGATCTTTTGGTTCAACTAGCTGATAATATGGGGCATGCAATGGGGGTGATGACGATATCGGATCGTTTTTCTGATATATTAATTCGACATGGGATTCGGTCTGCAGGTGATCATCTCAGAGAATTATATAGAATAAAACAGTATTTTGACAAAAAGGCTGGAATAAATATATATGAGCTGTTCAGGGATGAAATTATTAGAACGACAATGATGGAACCGAACGGGATGATGAGAGAAAAGCAAAATGTAACAGATGAAACGGAGGAGAGTTTATGAAATACCAAGCAAATACAAGAAGAAGAGCAATTGAATACGAGAAGGCAATTGTCGACTTTTGGAAAAAGAACCGAATCTTTGAGAAATCAATTGAGCAACGAGATATTAATAATGGATATGTGTTTTATGATGGACCTCCATTTATCACTGGTTTGCCACATCATGGCACCCTATTATCTTCAATCGTAAAAGATGCTGTGCCTCGTTTTTGGACAATGCGTGGTAAGAGGATTGAGCGAAGATGGGGATGGGATTGTCATGGTTTACCTGCAGAGAACTTCGTGGAGAAACAACTAGGTATTACTGATAGGCGTGAGATTGGCACGAAGTGGCCACTTTCAACCTATATTACGAAGGCACGTGAGTCGATGGTTTCGAATTCTGAAGCCTGGGAAGGGGTGATTGAGCGAGTTGGTCGTTGGGTAGATTTTCGTGGTGCTTATCGTACAATGGATAAGAATTTTATGGAGTCAGTCTGGTGGGCCTTTAAAACCCTATACGAACAGGGGAAAATTTATGAAGGTCGTAAGGTCTTGATGTATGACACGAAATTTTCAACTCCTGTGTCGAAGACAGAAGTAACAATGGATAATGAAGCGTACCAAACCGTAACTGATCCATCTGTCTATGTTAAGTTTGAGATTGTGAGTGAGGGGGAGCTAAAGGGGACTAAATTACTGGCCTGGACGACAACACCTTGGACTTTACCTGCAAACTTAACCTTGGCAATCAATAAGAATCTTGAGTACAAAATTTACTCAGTTGGAGATGAGAAATTGATTGTAGCGAGTGAATTGGCAGAAAAAGCACTGGGTGAAGGTGAGGCGATCAAGACCTTAAGAGGTGAGGAATTGATTGGTTTAGAATATAAACCACTCATGTGTAATTTTTCAAAAGAAGAGCGCAAAAAGAATACATATAAGGTTGTAGCTGCTGACTTTGTCTCTAGTTCTGATGGTACTGGTATCGTGCATATTGCACCGGCCTATGGTGAGATGGATTATGAGCTAAGTTTAGAGCAGGATGTGGATTTTATTGATCTACTCGATGAAGGTGGTTATTATCTTGAATCAGCGAAGAAATGGCTAAATGAGATGGGGGTGCGTGACACGGATGAGTCGGGGATTGAACTTTGGGCGGCAAATAAGTTTATCGCAAAGGTGCTTGAGGAAAAAGGTATCGTTTACAAGATTGAATATATTAAACATGAATATCCGTTTAATCCACGTTCAAAACAGAGGATTATTTATCGTGCATTTCCAAGTTGGTTCTTTGCGGTAAATGGAATGAAGGAACAGCTAATTGAAGAAAATGAGGGAATTAACTGGTTCCCAGAATACTTAAAACACGGGCGTTTCGAGAAAAATATTGAGGCGGCTCCAGATTGGAACTTGTCACGTGACCGTTTTTGGGCAACTGCAATGCCAGTATGGAAAGGTGATAAGGGAACTATTAAAGTCGTTGGTTCATATGATGAGCTTTATGAGTTGTCCGGTGTTAGGTTAGAAGATTATCACCGCCCCTGGGTGGATGAGATTGAATTCGATATCGAGGGCGAGCATTTTAAGAGAATTGAAAAAGTGCTTGACTGTTGGTTTGAATCTGGCTCGATGCCATTTGCACAACTACATTACCCATTTGAAAATAAAGAGAAATTTGAACAAAATTATCCAGCTGACTTTATTGTGGAATATGTGGGGCAGGTGAGAGCTTGGTTTTATTATGTACATGTGGTAAATACTGCACTGTTTGGTAAGAAGGCTTACAGAAATGTAATTACAACTGGCACAGTGGCAGGTAATGACGGTCGTAAGATGTCAAAGTCGCTTGGAAACTATACCGATCCAACGGAGCTAATGGATAAGTATTCGGCTGATGCACTACGTTTCTTAATGCTTTCATCGCCAGTACTGGCGGGGGAGGATTTTGCCTTAATCGATAAGGATGTTTCTGATGTTGCGAGAAAATTATCGATGATTTGGAATGTGTACGACTTCTTTACGATGTATGCTTCCGTGGATGGGTTCGATTCAAAGCAGGCGATTGCAGTTTCAAAGCTGGAGAACCCTCTGGATATTTGGTTAGTCTCAAGAGTATATGAACTGCGTAATGAAATTACTAAGGGTATGGAGGCTTATAATATTCCGAGTGCATTATCGGATGTATTATTATTCATCGATGATCTATCAAACTGGTTTGTACGACGCTCAAGGAGACGTTTCTGGAAATCAGAGGATGATACAGATAAGAATGCGGCATATTCCACACTATACTTTATCTTAGTGTATCTAGCTAAAATCTTAGCTCCATTTACGCCGTTCTTAGCGGAAGAGCTATACCAGAAAATGACTGGAGAAGAGTTTGATTCTTCAGTAACAGAGTCAGTGCATCTGCTAAATTGGCCGGAAGCGGGAGAGATTAAGCAGGACGTACTTGAGAAGATGGCAAGAACCCGTGAGATTATTACTGAAGGCTTGGCCCTAAGGATGAATAAGAGTGAGAATGAAGAGCAGATTAAGGTAAGACAACCACTTGCTGAATATGTTTATGAAGGTGAACCACTGAATGAATATTATGAACAAATCATTGCAGATGAAGTTAATGTAAAATCAGTGAGAGTTGGCGAAAAATCTTATCTGGATAAGCACTTGACCGAAGAATTACTTGAAGAAGGCTTTATTCGTGAGCTAATTCGCTTTGTGCAGGCTGCGAGAAAGAAAGCTGGTCTTGAGGTTGATGATAGAATTAAATTATCAATTGATACAGAGATCAATAAGGACTGGCAGGATGTACTAAAAGCCGAGGTGTTAGCAGTAGAACTTGGACGAGATAATAATTATCAGTATGATGAAGTCGTGAAAGCTAATGGTAAGAATATTACTATCTCGCTAGAAAAGGCCTAAGGAGAGGCGAAACATAAAAAAGGACACGTGAAGAGCGGATCCTTTTTTTGAGATATAATGTAGCCGATGAGTTTTAGTGGGTAAACTAACAGGGGTAGATTTTGAAATTAAAGGATAATTCCAATAAAAGTGTTGACAAATAAACATAAACATGATATCATTAAAACAAGTTAGATAATAAATAAAAACAAAAAGCAAATAAAAATAAATCTAACAGAAAAGGAGCGGTGGGGAAGCTAAACAAGAAAGATAAAAGGTAAGTGAGGTATAAGACCAATGTAAGGGTAAGATAAAAATAATAATATAAATATATAAAATGAAGCGAGAAAGAGATAAAAATGGAGAGAGGGCAATTCTAAGAGCCATTAAGAACAAGCTTAGGATTGGCAAGTAAAGTTAAAGGCTACTTATTAAGAAATAGGTAGCCTTAAAAAATAAATTAATTAATTTATTCAGTTGCATTTTGGAAAAATATGCTAGAATAGAATAAATAAGCAAAAAATAAAAATAAAAAGAAGGGGAAGATATGACGTTTGAATATTTCAACGACGAATCAGGATATAGTTTAAAAAAGACAGTGAGCCCAGAAGCTCAGGCTAAAATTTTGGCCAGACTTGGACGAGCTGGTCTAAAAATTGCTTAGAAGCTTTGATTAACGATAAGCTTGGCTAGAAGCTAAGATTTTTGATAAAAATAGCACCTTGGGTGCTATTTTTTGTATAAATAAATTACTCAATTGAAAGAACGACAATTTCTATACGTGGACATATATATAAAAAGTTTATTCAACTTCTTAAAATAACTTGAACGGAGAATAATTTAACCGAAGTTGTGTGAGTGTATAAAAAAATAAATAAAGATGTTGACTATTTTTAACACTAGCGATATGATGGGGGCATAAAAGTCATATTTTTAACATAAAAACTAATAGAAAGGTCTTTATCGCTATGGTAGAAGATGAGACGAGAGTAGTTGGTGCTGGGGCACAGACTGCGCCGTTTGAAGAACCTGATCTTACGGGTTTGACACAGGATCAATTGATTGATCTTTTTGTGAATAACCTGGTTGAAGAAAAAGGACAAAATATTTCAGAAACAGAGAAGCAACAAATTGCTGAGGATCTTAAGGATGCCGTAATGACAGAGATCTTAATGAGTCTACCTGATTATTTGGTAAACAAAATAAATGACAGCTTTGAAAATGGTACTGCATCAGAGGAAATGATTGAGTCTGTAGTCGAAGAGTCTGGTGTTGATGCTAGCAAGATAGCTGAAAAAGTAATGATTAAATTTAGAGATGACTATTTAAACGATAAATTAAAGGAGGAGAAATAGTAATGAAAGGTGCAGAAAGCGGCAGAGCCGGAAATGGTTCACCTGAGAATAGTGGACAAGGAAATGCATATGATCCTTGGGGAGATTTATCTAGATCTGCGTTAAGTGGTAGAAAGTGGTCGTTTGTAGATGGAACATCAGACAAGGATCGTGTTTTAGAGGCTCAAGGTAAACACAATAAAGAGTCTTCTGAAGCTAGTGAAGGTAATTCTAAACAAAATGTAGATCCTGAATCACAAAAAAATGAGAGTGGAGTGCATGCTGCGCCTGAAAATACAGACGGTAAAAATAGGCAGAATGTTAATGGTACGGTGGTAGAGAATAATGACGCCGATAAGGGTAATGGTAGGATAGAAGACAACGATTTTGATGATAGTGTTGCTGAAACAGTAGATGATTCGCCTACTTTAGATAAAGAAAAATCTGAGCCAGTGACTAATCCTAATCAAGAAGATTTGGAAAAAACACGCAACTGGAATAGCGTAAATAGATATGAACAAATTTCAGCACTAAATCCAGAAAATCTTGAGAAACGTGGAATAGTTGCTAATTTAATGAATAAAATAAAGCGCTCTGGAATTGGAAAGAGGGTAGCTTTAGTAGCGATAACGGCTGTATTAGCTGGTGGTGCATTTTTTGGTTATAAAGCGATAAAGGGAAATATTCCTACTAAAGATACGTATGCTACTGAAAGTAGTCAAGAAAGTGAACCTGTTGATTTGCAGCAGGAAGCAAAGAATGCATTAGATGAGACAAAAGCAGAGAAAAATGACTATATGGGGGAGATTAATTTCACAA
>CALFGG010000016.1 GCA_937958235.1 uncultured Candidatus Saccharibacteria bacterium | reverse complement strand
GTAACGACCAGCCTCAACCTCGGCTGGATTGTATTTAGGTGAAAGTTGTTTCATTAGTAAAATCTCCTTTTATTTTTTTCAAATTTATAATATCTTTTTGATGGATCTAAATAGAAATATTTTAACAACCAAATCAGGCCTCCCCCAATAATTAATGATAATATAAAACAAAAGAAAATAATTATGGTTGAGGCAAGAAATTCAGACATCCAATCAGATGACGAATTTATAAGTTTGGCCAACTCTACTTTGATCTTCAATCCCCATATAATTTCAATTAACTTTGGAATAATACTCAACATTAATAAGGTAAGAAAACCATAGATTTGAATTCGATAGAGGTGTCTATCCATTTTATCAGTTCTTATTGGTTTTTTCTTATATTTATTTATATCAAACTGAGAATTTATTTCCCCTATTAGGTTAGGAATTAATATTGGTAAAAACCAGCTTAGAGCATTGATTAATTCATTTTCAACTTGATTGAATACTGCTAACAATAATATACATATTGTTCCAATTAGCCATGAAGCAATCACTTCTTTTATATCTTTTGCACCATATTTAATTCGATTATAAAATACCCACCAACATATTAAATAAGGTGCTATAAAGAAAAAGAATATGAAAATATCTAATATCAAATTTGGTTTAAAACTAAGTACTCTAGAAAAAAAATAATAGAGATAGATTAAAAACCAGAAAAACGAAGCAATAAACATTGTAGCATGTACATTCCATAGTGTTCTTCCTTTAGGAATATATATTTTATTCACATTCTTAAATATTTTAATCGACACTATAGTTTTTATGAAAGAACATATAAACGGAAGTATTATAATTAATAAAAGGCCTATCCAATTACTCATCTGATCTCCATTTATTTTATGAAGTTTCATAAAGCAGTTTAAAATGGATCCAACTTGATCTAAATGATATAAAATAAATATTAATATCCCACAAATGGTCCCATCAAACACATTTATGAAAGCCAAGGCTTCCGAACTTTTAGTAAGAAAATCTCTGAACTTATTAAATCGATTTATATATTTAAATGCATATATCAGTATCAATGCAAACTGGAAAATTCTAACAAATTTAAAATCGGTTAGAAAGAATAAAATTAAAGTCGAGATAGAAATAAACCAATAAATCGAAAGACTAATTTTAGAAATACTTCTTTTAGACAATAATTTAAGATAAAAACCTATCAGTAATAAACAAATAATTATCTCTAAAATATAACGTACAGTAATCTTGCTAAAAAATATGCTTAATAAAAATGCGGGAAGTGCTATACATAAAACAGATACAAGGGATAGTATTGGAAAATAAGCTAGCGCGTTCAAAAGTATTTTCCAAACTTGAACAAAAATACTCATCAACCTATTACCAGTCTTAAAATAATGCAATAATTTCAATCATTCCCCCCAATCTAACACTAGTTTGGTATATCCCACTCACTCTTCAGCAATCCATATATCAGACCGTCACAGCGATCGCCTTGGGCATCTTTGCGGTCTCGGATGCGAGCTTCGAGGGTGAAACCTAATTTTTCCGCTACTCGTTGACTTTGAAGGTTATAGCCAAAGCAAGACAATTCAATTTTATGTAGATTCAATTCTTTAAAAGCTAGGTCAATCAAGGCACGCGCTGCTTCTGGGACATATCCTCGACCCCAATAGTCTGGGTGCAAGGTATAGCCAATCTCCAGTACATCGTCTTCGTGTCGATGGTTGAAATCAACAGAGCCGATGACTTTATCCGTCCCTTTGACGACAATCCCGTAACCTGCTGGGAGATTCTCCTTTTGATTACGCTCAGGAAGGATATGCTCCAGATAGTAAATCTCATCTTCCAAGGTTTTGACGGGTGGAAAGCCTGCAGGGTAGGAGACTTCTGCCAAACTGGCGTAGGCATGGATATCCTCAGCATCAGCCACGGTGCGGACTCGTAAGACTAGCCGTTCTGTTTCTAATCGATCTGGTAATCGTACCTGCTCCATCTTCCTACCTCACTTTCTACAAAAAATCGCCCCTGCCATATCTATGACAGGGACGAATGTGTTTATCCGCGGTACCACCCAATTTCGGGCAGATGCCCGCAACTCTCGTCTTTAAAACAAAAAGACACTTTTATTTCAATTTTTCATCCATCAGCAACCAGTTTTGACACATTTGTGGACTTCTCAGCACCGC
>CALFGG010000015.1 GCA_937958235.1 uncultured Candidatus Saccharibacteria bacterium | reverse complement strand
AGCATCTCGTTTACACCGAGAGGGTCGGGGGTTCGAGTCCCTCAGCGCCCACCAAGTATTTCTCACCAATGTGGTGAGTTTTCTTTTTTAGTGCGTTTAAGTATAATAAAGTTTATGTATAAGTGTTTCATTAAGCCTTTTCTTTTTTTATTGTCCCCCGATACAACTCACAAACTAATTATTTTCTGCGGGCGTGTAGCTCAGTCTTTGCCGGCCGCTAGGTGGTTTGTCCGTAAAATGTGGAGTTTTCAAGACAAGTCCCTTCAGCAGGAAATAGATGGTGTTAATTTCTGTAATCCAATTGGACTTTCTGCTGGATTTGATAAGAACGTTCAATTGTCGCCACTGATGGAGGATGTCGGCTTTGGCTTTGCCTCGGGTGGGTCAGTGACATTAGAGTCAAGAAAGGGTAATCTAAGGCCGTGGTTTCACCGTTTGCCGAAAACAAAGTCTGTGGTAGTGTATGCGGGTATGCCAAATTATGGATTAGAAAAGATAAGTAATTACGTCAAAGCTAATCAGACTAAGATCCAATCAATGCCGACAGTTGTCTCAGTGGCGGTTATTGCCAATAAATCTACTAAAGACAAGTTTGGATCAAAAGTTCCAGAAGAATATATAGTTAAGGACGTCAAGAGGGCGGTGGACTATATTATAAAAAATAACTTGGCTAATATTGTGGAAATTAATATATCTTGTCCAAATGCCGGCAAGGAACCATTTATTTATCCAGGAACTTTAGAGATTCTGCTAAAAGAGATTGATGCTATAGATAGAAATATTCCTTTTTGGATAAAAATGCCACACCTATATGACATTAATCAATTTGATTCGCTTCTAAAAGTTATCGTGAAGCATAATATTCAAGGTGTGACTATAGCTAATCTAGTAAAAGACCGTACAAAAGTGGAGATAAAAGATTCATTGACCGATGAAATGCGTGGTGGTTTGAGTGGTGAACCGACGCGCAAGCATAGCCTTGAGTTAATTCGCTATGCCTATAAAAACTATGGTGATAAATTAATAATTATAGGTGTGGGTGGAATTTTTACAGCTGAAGACGCCTACGCTAAAATCAAGGCTGGTGCTAGTCTGGTGGGGCTAATTACCGGGCTATTTTTTGAGGGGCCACAGCTGGTTGGTCGGGCAAATCGTGAGCTAGTAAAATTACTAAAAAACGATGGTTTTTCTAGCATTTCTGAGGCGGTTGGTGCGGATTCTAAGAAAAAGCCAAAAAAGTTGAAAAAACTTTAAAAAAACTCTTGCAAAACAACTTCAGCTGCTGTATAGTTAATTACTAGTTACGCGAATGTTCAAATGAACCTCTGGCAATACACTGCAGAACGTGCGAGGGCAGTGAAAAACATCTGAGTGTAGATAGATTTGTCAATTTATTGACTTGTCGATTGTGCGCTCAAATGTGTGAGGCACTGATCATTAACAATTTGAGAGTAAAAGAAATTGAGTTTTTAATTGACGGTAGTAGTAATTGCAAAGTAGCAACTACTAGTTAAGTCAATGCATAAAAAGGTACTCAAGGGCACTAAATGGATGCCTAGACGTATATTACCGATGAAGGACGTGGAAGACTGCGATAAGCTTCGGGTAGCTGTCAACAAGCTTTGATCCGGAGATTTCCGAATGGGGAAACCCAGCATGAGTCATGTCATGTTGCCACTTGCTGAACACATAGGCAAGCGAGCGGGAACCATCTGAACTGAAACATCTTAGTAGGATGAGGAAGAGAAAGTAAATAACGATTGCGAAAGTAGTGGCGAGCGAAATCGCAACAGCCCAAACCTTTTAAGTTTTTGCCTATTTATTTAGGCAAATAAGTTGATAGACGAATACTTAATAAGGGGTTGTGATATTACATATGACCAAGTCAGAGCATTTGAATTCATTCAAATAATCTGATTTGCGATACCAGGCTATCAACTGGTAGTAAGGTAAGAAAATAGCGTGGTTAGCAGAATAGTTTGAATGACTAGCCAAAGAGCGTGAAAGCCGTGTACGCGAAAACGACGCAGACCTTATATATGTTTTTTCGAGTAGGACGGGGCACGAGAAACCCTGTTTGAATCCGGCTGGACCACCAGCCAAGGCTAAATATAATATACGATCGATAGTGAACTAGTACAGCGATGGAAAGGTGAAAAGAACCCCGGGAGGGGAGTGAAATAGATCCTGAAATTTAG
>CALFGG010000014.1 GCA_937958235.1 uncultured Candidatus Saccharibacteria bacterium | reverse complement strand
CGTCTCCATTCACGTCGGCAAAATCACGGACACGCTTAGTAAGACGATTGGCAATACGAGGAGTGAGACGAGAGCGAGTGGCGAGAAGGGCCGTAGCCTCAGGCTTAATTTCAGTATTTAAAATGGCGGCAGTACGTGAGACAATCTGCTCAATTTCTGGAACCTTATAATATTCTAGACGGTGTGTGATGCCGAAACGATCACGAAGCGGGCCAGCAAGGGAGCCAGTACGAGTGGTGGCGCCAATGACGGTGAAATGGGGGAGATCGAGGCGAACGGAACGAGCGGCCGGACCTTTACCAATAACAATATCGAGCTTGTAGTCCTCCATGGCCGAATAAAGAATTTCCTCAACTGCACGACGCAGACGGTGAATCTCGTCAATAAAAAGAACGTCGCCATCTTGAAGGTTGGTGAGGATAGAGGCGAGATCACCAGCGCGCTCAATGGCAGGACCAGAGGTGACGCGAAGATTGGCGCCAAGTTCATGCGCGATGACGTTAGCCATGGTGGTTTTACCAAGACCTGGAGGACCATATAATAAAACATGATCGAGCGAAGTTCCGTCGGCGCGTTTTTTGACGGCGTCGATGGCAATTTTAAGGTTGCGCTTGAGGCGTTCTTGTCCCACATATTCCTGAAAACTGGTCGGACGTAGACTGACTTCAATCACCTGCTCTTCAGTATCATCTTGATGCGAGACATTATCAATTACGCGTTCAATTGCCATGGTCGTCCTTTCTTCCGGGTTACTCTTTTATCTGCTGGCGCTAGAGGGTTCTGTATTATATAATATATTGTAACATCTATGTTTAACTAAAGGAGGATTATATGTCTGATATTGATACTGAGGCTTTTAAGAACAGTAAGACTTATTTGAATTTACAAACCGCTTTTGCCGGCGAGGCGCAGGCTAGAGTGAAATACCAGTTTTACGCTTCTCAAGCCAAAAAAGATGGCTATGAGCAGATCTCTGCAATTTTTAATGAAACCTCAGACAACGAAAAAGAACATGCAAAGCTGTGGTTTAAATACCTTCACGGCGGAAAAGTAGGCGATACGAGAAGTAATCTTGAGGCGGCAGCAGCTGGTGAAGATTACGAGTGGACTGAGATGTATGCCGAGTTTGCAAAAATAGCACGCGAAGAAGGCTTCATCGAGATTGCAACCAAGTTTGAAGGCGTGGCGGCGATTGAAAAAACCCATGAAGAGCGTTATTTGAAGCTAATGAAGAATATTGACGATGACGTTGTATTTAAGTCAGACAAAGTGACTGTCTGGAAGTGCCGCAACTGTGGTTATACTTTTGTGGGCGAAGAAGCACCCGAAGTTTGCCCAGTTTGTGCCCATCCTCAGGCCTTCTTTGAAATTCGTGCAATTAATTACTAAGAGTGTATTAGAAAATAAGCCTCACGTGGGGCTTATTTTTTTGTGCAGATGTAACGAAAATGGCGAAACAGCTGATTATGTCTCAAGTGAGGGTTTTACTATTCCCCAAGATGCATTAGTGAGTGGGTAATGGCGGCGGCAAGAGCATCGGCGGCATCATCTGGTTTTGGCACTTCGGAGAGATTTAAGTGAAGCTTAACCATTTCCTGCATTTGTTTCTTATCGGCGCTACCGTAACCAGTCATGGTCTTTTTAATTTCATTTGGCGTATATTCAAAGGTAGGAAGGTTATGCTGCTTACAGACAAGTAGAGCGACACCCCTGGCCTCGGCGACAGATATGCCTGTGGTGATATTTTTAGTAAAGAAGAGTTTTTCAATACTAACACAGTCAGGCTGATCTAGTTTAATAATTTCATGAAGTGACTCATAGATATCAAGGAGACGCTCCTGGAGAGGAGTGTGGGCGGGAGTAGTAATTACGCCATTATCGATCATCTTGGCGCGACCGGTGGTGCGACCATTTTGCTGCTTTACCTCAATAACGCCAAAGCCGCAGATACCGGTGCCGGGGTCAATGCCTAGAATGCGCATGGATTAGTTCCCTGAATTTTGAGAAGCTGAAGCGAGATTTGTTTGGTGAAAATTTTAGAATTATTATTCATCTGGTGATATATTTATTCATTAACATATTGGATTAATGTGGTGCGAAGATCCTTGACAGGAATAACAAAGGGGTCGCGGATAGTAGCGGGAGCGATGGCGTGTTTAAATCCGAGCTTCTTTGCTTCATTGATCCGCTGATCAGGACGGAAGGCGGAGCGGATTTCGCCACCAAGTCCAACCTCACCAAAGACCACATATTCTTCGGAGAGCTTACGGCTGGCTGCGGCAGAGGCGATGGCAAGACAAACTGCAAGGTCGGCGGCGGAATCTTTGATCTTAATACCACCAACCACGTTTAAGAAAATGTCTTTATCACTGAGATTTAACTTAGTGCGCTGTTCGATGACGGCAATAAGGAGATTGAGGCGATTAAGATCAAAACCAGAGGCGGCGCGTTTAGGGTAGCCAAAATTAGTGGTGGTACAAAGCGCCTGAATTTCAACCAAAAGTGGACGAGTACCTTCCAGAGTGGCGAGAATGATCGAGCCATCAGTATTTTGACGCTCGGCGAGCAGAGCGGCGGAAGGATTCTGGACCTCACTTAAGCCTTTTTCATTCATTTCAAAAATCGCAGCTTCAGAGGTGGGGCCAAAACGATTCTTCACGGCACGGATGGTTTTAAAACCACCATAACGATCGCCCTCAAAATTAACGACTACATCCACGAGGTGTTCAAGTACTTTTGGACCAGCAAGAGTACCTTCCTTAGTGACATGACCGACAATGATCACAGCGGTGTCTGTGGACTTGGCGGCCTGGATGATGAGGTTGCCGGCATTAGTGATCTGGGAGACGGTACCAGGCGCGGAAGAAATTTCATTGATGGCGAGAGTTTGAATTGAGTCGACAATAACAAGATCGAAGTCACCTTCACGGATAGTCTTGGCAATATCATTGCCAGAGGTAGAACTGGCAAAAACCAACTTATCAGAATCTGCGCCGAGACGAGCGGCACGCATTTTGACTTGACTGGCCGACTCTTCACCGGAGACATAGAGCACCTGATGTTTTTTGGCAACTTCAGCACAAATTTGCATTAAAATAGTGGACTTACCGATTCCAGGCTGCCCGGCAAGAAGTGTGACGGAACCGCGTAGAATACCGCCACCAAGTACTTCATTGAGGCCGGGAAATTCAGTTTTAAGACGTTCCTTGTCGCTAGTAACCGTGATCTCATTAATCTTGGTGAATTTAAGAAGTTGGCCACTAGTCTTGGCCTGCGAGATGGCATTTTTTCCACTAGTTTCACTAACCACAAGATCTTCAATGATGGAATTCCAGGCATCACAGTTATTACAATGACCCGCCCACTTTGAGTATTTGGCTCCACAATTCTGACAGACAAACTGGCTAGTGTTTTTTCCCATACTAAAATTATAACAGGCTTTAGTGGTAAAATAAATTTATGATAAGAGAGTTAATTAATGAATATTTGGAGCTTTATCCGGAAGAAGCAGAAGATCTGCTGATGGCAAGGAAGCTGGCCGAAAAGGCGGGGATGGATGAAGAAAGGATATTTGATAGAAAAAACTCGGATGGCCATTTTACGGCCTCGGCTTTTATTCTCTGTCCTAATTCTGGCAAGATTTTACTCTTAAAACATAAGTCCTTAAATATTTTGTTGCAACCTGGTGGGCATATTGAAAAAGAGGATGCTACGCCATTTGCGGCAGCACTACGAGAGCTTGAAGAAGAGACAGGATGTCTTGATTTAGATAAAATAAACTATCTCGCAGTTCTGCCGGATGATCCACTAGTGCCATTTCATATTAATACTCATGAGATTCCAGAAAATCCCAAAAAGGGTGAGCCAGTACACTTGCATCACGATTTTGGTTATTTGTTTGACATAAATGAAATGCAAGAAATAATAATTGATCCAAATGAATCTGATGGTTTTCAGTGGGTTGACCTGGAAGAGTTCTATAAGCAACCCCAATTTACGGCAATCGCCCCGAAGGTGAAAAGGTTCTTAGCAGAAAATCGTGTATAATATGGGTATGGTTGAACAAAAAATAAAGAGGGGGTTTACGATTATTGAATTGGTGGTGGTGACCTTTTTTGCTTCCCTATTACTTGTGTTATTTTTCCTACAGAAACTGAATTTGGATGCGATGCACCGCGACGAACAGCGCAAAGAGGCGATTAATGCCATGTACTATGCACTTGAGGAGGGCTTCCACGCAAAGAATGGATACTACCCTGAGAAAATCTCTGAGGAGAATTTGACGGTGATGGATCCAAGCCTTTTTACGGATCCAGGTGGGGTAAACTTGGGGCGTGAAGGAAGTACATACTCTTATGAAGCAGCGAACTGCTCTAATGGAAAATGCAAGGAATACACTCTTAAAGCACAGATGGAAAAAGAGGATACCTACATCAAGAAAAATAGAAGCTAAAGCTTTTGGTAAAAAGTATCCACCGAGTTGGTGGATATTTTTTATTACTTTTCGATGACTTGGTCGATTGCTTTTAATAAATTATTAATAAATACTTTATCAAAGTCTTTCTTCTCCTGATCGGTCATTTCATCCCAAGTCTTTTCACGGTTTTCTGATTCGAACGCTGCCGCTAACGGATAGTCTGTGCCATTGTATGGTAATTTTAATTTTTCTTTATTAAGAATTCCGTGGTTGATATTGTATACCAATTCCATTTTTCCCGATGGCGAAACAACAGCAACACATTGTTTGAAATAACACTTGTAATTTTTAAGGTTCTTGGTTTTTTCTTGAAGATATTTCCAAAACTCAGCCCCAGTAGTTTCTTCAGGTAATTCTCCTCCCCAACGTCTTAAAGCAACTCCAGGCTCTCCGTTTAACTCTTCGATAAAGAAACCTGTGTCGTCACCAATACTAACTAAACCAGTCTTATAGGCGTAAGCTCGTGCTTTTGCTATTGCGTTGTCTTCAATTGAACTGATGCCCTCCGGGACATTGATTTTAATATTGAGGGATTTTGGCGATTCTATATTAAAGTTATCACCTAAATATAACTCAAAATCTTGAAGTTTAGAGGTGTTACCAGTTGCGATAAAAATTGTTTTCATAAGTTTTAATTAAGTTTATTACTTTTCAATGACTTGGTCGATGATGCCGTATTCTTTGGCTTCTTCGGCGGACATCCAATTATCGCGATCCATATCTTTGATGACCTGAGCGACGGTTTTACCAGTATTCTTTGCCATAATCTCAGCGAGGCGCTTCTTTAAGAAAATACCTTCTTTTAACATGATTTCCTGATCGGTAATTTTACCTTCAGTGCCAGAGCTTGGCTGATGAATCATAACGCGAGCATTTGGCAGAGCAAAACGTTTACCCTTGGCGCCACAGCTGAGTAGCATAGCCCCCATGGAGGCTTGCAGGCCAATACCGATAGTCTGAACATCTGGCTCAATATAATTCATGGTATCAATAATGGCAAGACCGTCATAAACTGAACCGCCAGGAGAGTTAATGTAGAGCTTGATGTCTTTCTTGGGATCTTCGTGGGCTAGGAAGAGTAATTGCGCGATTACAAGATTAGCGGTATGGGAATTTACGTCTTCACCCATAAAGATGATGCGGTCGTTTAAGAGGCGTGAATAAATGTCGTACGATCTTTCACCGCGATTAGTGGTCTCGATAACAGTGGGAACGAGATAGTCGTTTGCTTTATTTAGTTGATTTTTCATATTACTCCTTTATTTATTAACTATTGGATAGACCCTTATCGACTTTAGGAATGGAATTGGAATTAATCTGATCAATGAGTTCATTATTATGATAGATGCTTTGATTATATTTTGCGATCTCTGAATTAAGCTCCTCGATAGCCTGCTTTAGCTGATCATACTCTCGATTGAGTGCGTCAATACGAGAAACAATGGATTGGCGTTTAGTATTAAAATCAGATTGACTACTGAAATCACCGCGAGCGGCGCGTGAATTGAAGTCGGAAATTACTTCATTTAACTGCTGCTTTTGAGTTTGATATTCTTTAGTTTTATTTTCTATGGATTGCTTTTTAGCTTCAATAGATTCTTTAAGGCGATCGGTCTGGCGCTGAAGTTCAGTAAAGACATTGTGATATTGCTCGTTAAATTTTACGATTAACTGACGATCGGTAAAATATCTCTGGTAATAACGCTCAAGTGGTGCGGGAAGATCTTTAACCTCGGTACCAATGCGAGAATGCAGCTCATCATAAAATTCGTCAGGATGATAATTTTGCATAGAAGTGCGAAGATCAGAATCGGCAGGAAGATGATCGTAAACTGATTGTAGCTGATCTTTTAGATCTAACTTTTCCCAAAAAAGCAGGCGATGATAGGCGGCATGCAACATTTCGTGTGCCGTTGTCACCTCGCGAACACCAGGGATCTCAGATGAATTTACATTGTAGACATAGAGGCGATCCTGATCTTCACGATAGCAACCAAGAACATAGATCTCCTGGCTGTGACTATTACAATTTTGATTGAAACTAGCCTTTTCCTGCAACTCTGGGTGAGTGGCACGAAGGATGAGCTTCGCACGACTGGTTAGATTGAGAGAGGAAGCGATAGATGAAAGATCGCCGGTCAGGACATAATCTCCCGCTTTAAATTCATCTTGAAAAGCATAGGCGCAAAGAAGGATAGCGATGATTATTAGGCTGACGAGAAAACTACCAAACCTTGCGCGATGCTTCATAGATTATTTTTCCTTCTTTTCAATTTCTAGCGTGAGTTTATCATCTTTAAGATCGACAACGGCAATCTCACCTTTTTTAATCTTCTCAGAGATGATGGCGTCGGAGATGATGGATTCAAGATGATCCTCGATGGCACGACGAAGTGGACGGGCACCATTCTTTGGGTCGAAGCCTTTTTCGATGAGAAATTCAGAAGCTTTTTTGGTGAGTTTTAGACCAAATGACTTAGTAGCAAGACGCTTCTTAAGGTCTGAGATCATATTGTCAAAAATTTGCTCAACTTGCTTCTTAGTCAAAGCGTGGAAGACCTCAATGGCATCAAGGCGATTAATAAGTTCTGGTCGCATAGATTTCTTGAGAGCCTTCATGGCTGCATTCTTACTGGCCTCATATTCTTCTTCGATAAATTTATCGCTCTTTTTGTCTTTATTACCAAAACCGAACTCAGCATCATCATACATTTCGTCGGCACCAAGGTTTGAGGTGAGAATAATAATAGTGTTATTAAACTTGATATGATTACCTTGTCCGTCGGTTAAAACACCATCTTCTAAGACCTGGAGCAACATATTGAAGACTTCAGGATGAGCCTTCTCGATCTCGTCAAAGAGAACGACGGAATATGGATGACGACGAACAGCTTCGGTGAGTTTACCACCGTCATCATAACCGACATAGCCAGCTGGAGCACCAACAAGACGAGAAACATTATGTTTTTCACCAAATTCAGACATGTCAATCTTAATTAATGAATTATCACCACCAAAGACCTCGCGTGCAATAACACGGGCCAGCTCAGTCTTACCGACACCAGTTGGTCCCATAAATAAGAAGGAACCGATTGGACGTTTTGGATCACTAATACCAGAGCGTCCTCGGCGAATAGCTTTGGCGACAGCCCTAATAGCCTCTTCTTGACCGATAACAGCTTTATCTAGGTGTTTTTCGAGATCGGTGAGCATTTTCACCTCAGAACCGTGGACCTTAGAGACAGGAATGCCAGTTTTTAAGCTAATGGCAGTAGCGAGATTTTCCTCGGTGAGAACAGGAGATACCTGATCATTAACGCCAGCTTTTTCAAGTTTTTCAATCTCTTCATCAATTTTGGCTACACGAGTCTTATAGAGTGCTGCTTTTTCAAAATCCTCAGCCTCGGCGGTCTCTTCAATCTTCTTCTGAAGGTCTTCACGCTCAATCTTAAGTTTCTTGTATTCACCACCGCCTTTTTTATCAGCAGCGACCTTAGCAATGGCACTAGCCTCATCAATCACATCGATAACCTTATCTGGCATAAAGCGATCATTGATGTAGCGCTTGGACATATTAATCGCAGTGTCTAAGATTTCATCAGGGATAACTACACCATGATGTTTTTCATAATGAGATTTAACGCCTTTTAAGATACGTAGAACAACGGTATCAGTAGGTTCCTCGACGATGACAGTTTGAAAACGGCGAGAGAGTGCCTTATCTTTTTCGATGGTTTTACGATATTCATCCATAGTAGAGGCACCGATTAGGCGAATATGACCACGTGCTAGGGCAGGTTTTAAAATATTAGCAGCATCAAGACTACCTTCGCCAGAACCGGCTCCTGAGAGGAGATGAATCTCATCAATAAAGAGAATGAGATCTTTATTGCCGGAAGCTTCATCAATAATACCTTTAATGCGCTCCTCAAACTCACCGCGGAACTTAGTACCAGCCACAACAGAACTGAGGTCAACCTGGTAGATACGTTTGCCAATTAGGCTACCAGGAACTTCATTTTTAACAATGCGAGTGGCGAGACCCTCGACGATGGCAGTTTTACCAACGCCGGCTTCGCCAATCAATACAGGGTTCGACTTGGTGCGACGACATAGAACTGTAATGGTGCGCTCAATTTCCTGATCACGGCCAATGACGGTATCAAGTTTTCCCTGCTTGGCCATTTCAGTGAGGTCTTGGCCATACTTGGTCAGCCATTTTAATGGAGCCTTACGAGTGAAGCCAGCTTTTTTCTGGTCAACCTTGGCATCTTCAGCCTGTTTTTCGGTGTATTCCTCGATGGCATTAGTAAGACTATTTAAATCTACTTTGAGACCCTGGAGAATGAGACTGGCACGAGAGTTTGGTTGGCGTAAGAGAGCATAGAGGATATGCTCGGTACCAATAATCTTGATTCCCTGTTCTTTGGTAAAATTGGCAGCCATACGGAGAGTAAGAACCGCAGCCTCAGAAAGAGACATCGTGGCCATCTGGGAACCTGGAACCTCCACAGCGGTATGATTAATGGTTTTTTCTACTGACTCGAGATTAATATCCTCGTCCGCAAGAAAGCGGGCACCAGTACTGGTATCCTGCGAGAGGATACCAAGGAGAAGGTGTTCTGTACTCATGTAGCCGTTATTATATCGCTTGGCATAATAATCAGATTTTTGGAGTGCAAAACGGGCATTCTCGGTCAAATTATTCATAATTTCTGTAAAATCATCTTGCATAGTTCTATTGTAAAGCAAAAATTAGCACTGTCAAGATAAGAGTGCTAATTAATTGCATCAAGACCGGGAAGTGGAAGACCGAGGAGAAATTCGAGACTGGCACCACCACCAGTAGAAATTAAGCTATATTCGAGAGGACTAGAGACGTGACCTAATGACACGCCAGGCTGCTCCTCAAGAAGTTTCTCAACATAACCAGAAGTATCGCCACCTAGGATAATCGTCTGATTGTACTCTGGATTTTTCTGACCAATAGCTTCGGCGATGGCTTTTGAAGATATATCAAAGCCGGTCTCTTCAGTTTTGCCAGCAGTGCCGTTCCAGATAATTGTGTGACTATATTTAATCGTGGGGAGAATCTTAGATAGTGATAGATCACCAATATCCAGTTTATTTCCCTCTTGATCCTGACGAAAATCTTCAGCAACGTAGATTTTAGGATTATTAGAAACGTAGCCATCGGCGGCAATTTTACCAACCACAAGAATATGGTCAGCAATTGGCAAAAAACGATCAATTAACGGCTGTTTATCACTAATTTTGGCACCACCAATGATGACCGTGACTTGTGGTTTTGGGTGCTCAAGAACCTGACTTAAATTAGTAACTTCTTTTTCAACTAAAAACCCTGCAACAGTAGGAAGAAGTTGAGGAATTTGCGCTGTAGAGGCATGTGCACGATGAATAACCGCAAAACCATCCTGAACATAGAGATCGGCGGAGGTGGAATGGACAATTTCCCTGGCAAAATCTAGGCTGTTCTCTTCTTCTGCCGCGGAGAAGCGGAGGTTTTCGAGAAGAACCACGGAGCCTTGTGGGAGAGAACCTATCTGATCCTTTATTAGACTACCTGTAAGATGTGGAATAAAAGTAACTGGGCGATTAAGAAGGAGTGATAATTCGTGGGCGACAGGAGCTAAGGAAAGCGAGGAGTCTACCTGACCTTTTGGACGACCAAGATGAGAGATGAGGATGATATGATTTGCTTGTCTGTCTATTAGATATTGAATAGTAGGGAGGGCGGCCCGTAAGCGAAAATCGCTAGTAACCTGACCATCTTTGATTGGTACATTAAAATCGGTACGTACAAGAATGTTTTTGTTTTTCGGATCAATATCGCGGATAGTGGTTTTATCAAACATAGTATCTATAGTATATATCTTTATGCTTATTTTTTCCTTAATCGACTAACGATACCAGCAATAAAGTAGAAGAAGCCGTAAATCATTAGTCCGGAGAAGACAAAGTAGCGGCCGCCTGGTCTGGTACTGGAGTATGAGCCAAATGTAAGGGCGCCACCAATAGCCATCATTAGTAAACCGCCCACGATACTTCCAGAGCCGGAAGCTGCCTTGGCACGTTTTACTGCATCTTTGGTTAAATCAAGAGACTCCCTCTGTTTTTCAATAAATTGGCGCATGTCGGTATTTGGAAAACGCATCATGGCAAGACGTTCTGGAGCCTTATTTGGAGCACTCTTCAAGGTTTTATTGGGATCCAGGAATAGAAAATTGAGAGAATATATTTTCTTAATCTTTTTTTCTTCATCCATAACATACCATCGACCCATTTCACTAGAGCCTGGCGTTAACTCAGAATTTTCATCAGCGAGCTTTTCTGTAACGGATTCGAGAGCGGACTTGCGATTATCAAAACGTTGAGTGTCAATGATTTTATCATTTTCAGAGATGACAAGTTCGTAAGCAATATCAGATTCTTGAGACTCAAGTAAGTCAATTTTAACCTTGCCACCAGTCTTTACAACCTTAGCTTCGTATTTAATATCACTAACTTGCTTCAGCTCAGTAATGGAGTCACCAAGAAGACTAGAACATTGATGAATATAATCGATTGCGTCTTGTTTGGTATCAAAAGAATAGGCGGAATCAAAATCATTTAAAGTAAAGATAACTGTATGCTTCATAGGATAATTATTTATGATGTTGATTCTTTATGCAAGTATAAAAAATAATACCCAGTGCTGGGTATTATTTCATGAAAAACTAACTTATTGCAAAATTAGATATTGCGAATCTGGATAGTATTGGTACCAGAGACGGTGTTTGGCTGACCGGAAACGATAACAGCAAGGACCTGATCGGAACCTTCCTTTGGAGCAACATAGCCAGCAGCTTTGAGTTCTTGAATTAGATCAATGCCATAATTTTCAGAGTATGGACGAACAAAGCTAGCATTGGCGTAAGTAAGAGCGAGCTGACCAGCAACACGGGCGCTACTTGTGACGGAAATGATAGGGAGAGTTGGGCGTTCTGCAGCAATTGAATCAGCAATGGCACCAGAAGCAGTTTCGCAAACGATGACGTCAGCGTTAATTTTTTCTGCTAATTTAACAGTGGCACTAGCAACTGCGTTGTAGCTCTCATTATCACCCTTTGGATCAGTATCAAGCGGATTAACGCCAACGTGATTCTGCGTGTAAAGAATGATTTTCTTCATCTGTTTGACAGCTTCAACTGGGTACTTACCCTGAGCAGTCTCATCTGAAAGCATGACAACGTCAGCACCCTGAATAACAGCATTAGCAACGTCAGAAACTTCTGCACGTGATGGCTCTGGGTTATCAACCATGGAACCAAGCATCTGGGTGGCAACGATACAGAGCTTGCCGTGCTTGCGGCAGAGGTTAACTAGTTTACGTTGGACAATAGGCACAACTTCGTTGCCAGCCTCAACGGCCATATCACCACGAGCAACCATAATAGCATCAGTTGCCTTAACGATGGCTTCTAGTTTTTCGTCAGTTTCGATAGCTTTCTTAGTCTCAATCTTAGCAACAATCTGTGCGGTTGAACCGTGAGAAAGAAGAATTTGACGAAGCTTTTCAACGTCATCGGCACTCTGAATAAAACTCATAGCAACAAAGTCAAAATCACGAGAAGCGCCAAATTCAATATCGGCCATATCTTTTTCAGTAATAACATCACCACCAAAATCAGTGTCAGGGAGGTTAAGACCCTTACGACTCATGATGAAGCCATCGTTTTCAATGCGAACACGAATGGCAGTATCGCTAACAATTTCAATTACCTGAGAACGGATTTTACCATCATACATGAAAAGTGGTTCACCAACCTTCATGCGTTCGGCAAGGTTGTACTGAACTGGGAGAGTGGTAGAGCCGTCATGTTCTTTCATGGCGTAGTCAAGAACTAGTTCATCACCAGTTTTAACATCGAGACGATCGTCTTTTAAAATACCAAGACGAATTTTTGGACCCTGAAGATCTTGCAAGATTGCAACAGAGCGACCTTTTTTGGCGGCAGCGTTGCGAATCCAACGAATCTGCTCGTCACGTTCTTCGTAACTTCCGTGAGAGAAGTTAAGACGGCAGCCATTGGCGCCAGCCATAATTAATTCTGTGATTTTTTCTTCTGAGAAGACAGAAGGGCCGATGGTGGCCAAGATTTTTGTGCGTTTAAATAATCTACTCATAACTTGAATAATTATAACATATTTAATAGTGTTATTATCTTTCAGTTACAAAATGTTTTACAGAGTAGTGATCAATTTTAATCGATTCGCTTTCACGATATTTTGAAAACTGCTTTTGAAAATCAGGGGAGGATTGATCTTTTTCACTGAGAAACCAAAAATCTTGCGGATTCTTAAGTTGTTGTTCGAGCGAACTCAAACTAAAGCTCCAATAAAATGGAAGCGGAATCTTCCCTAGTTCCTTGGCGACCAGGAGATTTTCAACAATGAGACTGGATGAATAATATTGATCCATAATGAGAGGTGGTTTTTGCTGATTCGACTGCTCATTGGACTCGTTTGGATGAATAGGGAGGGTTGATGCATATTCTGATTGATAAATTGCAGTGAGGATTTTGCGAAAGCTAGTATCTTGTTTTAAACCAACAAGGAGAGTGCTAATGATGAGCGCAATTGCGAGCAAAGAAGTTGAAAGTAAAAAGATTGTTTGAGACTTAGTTTTGGTGGGGCTATCTAAGACAAGGGCGCGCCAGTTGATTAGGTGACGACGATGCCTAAAGCTAATCAGGTCTTTTAACTTGGCTCGATAGAGTAAAAAAAGACCAGTGTAGAAGATAGATAATGCGAGCAATAGTTCCATAGAAGAGTCAAAACTTGTGGCAAAATGTATAAAAAGTGGATTCAGAGTAAGAACAGAGACGAAGGAAAGTATTTTTTTTGTGTTTAATTTATTTCGAAAAATAAAGAAAAAGATAAAGATAATAAAGGCACCACAAAAGACAGAAAAAGAACGGATTGACGTGAGAGAGGAACCAAAAAAAGTCGTCCAGAGACTGAGTGGTCCAAAATAAACTTCCTGCGTAATTAATTTATGACGTGGCGTGGATAAGGATTCACCAGTGGGTGAAAGTTGGAAGAAATGTAGATAATTGGAAGCTTCAGAGTTTGCGACCGGCTTGGTAATGAATTGAACACAGAGCATTAAATAGACGAGAAGCAGTGCAAAAAGTGGCAATAGTTGAGTGACTCTAGATGACGAATCTTTTTTCATTCTATTCTTATTTTAACATCCTGGAGTTTGGTTGTTCATAAAGTTTGATAAATAATCTACAAAAAGCGATCAGGGCGGAAAAATCATGATAAGATAAAAATATCTGGGCGTGGCGCAGTTGGTAGCGCGCGCGGTTCGGGACTGCGAGGTCGCCAGTTCAAATCTGGTCGCCCAGACCACTCAAGGAGGGAAAATAGAGAAAATTTATTTTCTCTATTTGAACGACGCAGAGTGGAAAGATTTTGCGGAGCAAAAGCTTACCATGTTAATTCGGGGCTTAGCGCAGTGGTAGCGCGTACGTCTGGGGGACGTGAGGTCGCCAGTTCGATCCTGGTAGCCCCGACCATATCAGTAAATGTAAATAACCTATAAATGGTTATTTTTTAAGCTAAAACAACGAACTGGCGGAACGTTCCAAGGGGTAAACGCCAAAAAAAGACACCTTGCGGTGCCTTTTTCTTATTTGGCGTATTCGACGGCCCTAGTTTCACGAATGACATTAACCTTGATGATGCCTGGATAACTCATAGTGGCTTCAATCTTATCCGCAATGTCACGTGCGAGCTTCAAAGCAGTAAGATCATCAATTTGTTTTGGTTCGACTACTACGCGAATCTCACGACCGGCAGAGATAGCGTAGGCCTTATCAATACCTGGGAAGCTAGTGGCAATATTTTCAAGCTCCTTCATACGTTCAGCGAAGTTTTCTGCAGAAATATTACGTGCGCCTGGGCGAGCAGCGGAAATGGCGTCAACGATTTTTACAATAATGGCTTCAGGAGTGGTCGGCTCAATATCATTATGATGAGCAGCAATTGCATGGACAACCTGATCAGACATGCCATATTTCTTAGCTAATTCGGCTCCAATTTCGGCATGCTTACCCTCAATCTTGTGAGTAACAGCTTTTCCAACATCGTGAAGAAGAGTAGCGGTCTTAGCAACACGGATATCTGCGCCGATCTCTTCGGCAATCATACCAGCCATATGTGCCATCTCAATAGAATGAAGAAGAACATTCTGACCGTAAGAAGTACGGAATTTTAATTCACCAAGGAGATGTAACATCTCATGCGGAATACCGATAATACCGACTTCACGAGCGGCATCTTCTCCAGCACGAACAACTTCTTTTTCAATTTCACGTTCAGCCTTAGCTACTGCTTCCTCAATACTGGATGGATTAATGCGACCATCTTTCATGAGACGCTCGAGAGCATACCTTGCTACCTGACGGCGGATGGGATCAAAAGAAGAAAGCACAACCATGCCTGGAGTATCATCAACCATAATATCGACACCAGTGGCGCGCTGGAGGGCTTGAATATTACGACCTTCCTTGCCAATGATACGTCCCTTCATTTCATCGTCAGGAAGTTTGAGTGCAGTAACTGTACGATCGGCAGTTACTTCAGAAGACATGCGTTCCATGGCAGTAACTAAAAGAGCCTGAGCAGTATCATCAATATCGCGTTTAATTTCGCGCTGCTGTTTGACGACAAGATTGGCTAGGTCATCCCTGATGTCTTTTTCGGTCATGGCGATCAATTTTTCTTTGGCCTCATTTTTGGAGAGAGCAGCAATTTTCTCAAGTTTTTCTTGCTGTCGGTCACGAATGCAATGAATCTCGTTTTTGAGCTCCTCAATTTCCTTTTCTTGGCGAGAAAGACGCTCAGAGCGTTTTTCAATTTGATCAAATTTATTATCAAGAGAGATCTCACGCTCACTGAGACGTTTTTCAGTTTGTTTCCAATCTTTGCGTCTGCAATCCTCTTCGTTTTTTGATTTCTCAGCAAGATCAGCCGCCTCTTTTCTGGCCTTCAAGACAATGTCAGAAGCCTCGTTTTTAGCCTTTCTAACGAGGTCATCAGCTTTGTTTTTGCCGCCATTTTCATTCTTTTTATCATAAGCAAAAACCATACCAGCACCGGCGCCAAGACCAACGATAGCGGCGATAATAATCGGGACAAACTCCATACTCCTCTTTCTTTTTGTTATTTTTGGTTTGCTAATATTTTCCTGATATTAGCTTTTTAAACAAAATATATAATAATTACATTTTTTGATAAAATCATCCCCCGAATGATTTTATTGTAACATATTCTTATTCGTATGGCTCGATATTGTCAGTGAGCATGTTGCGAATTAATTGATTGGCGGTATTTTCCAACCCCTGTTCTGCCCCATCCGTACTAAAAATAACTGGATCGACATAGAAGTAGTTGAAGTCTTTATAAGTGAAGACCTTAGTACCAAAACGAATGCCAGATGTTGCATCAAAATCGCCATCGGTAACTGGAATGCGGCTGAGACAACCTTGACGACCAAGATTTTTACCTGGATCAGCAAAGGATGGCTTATACTGAGTGCCTTTTTGAACCGCGTTAAAGCAGATTGAGTTACGGAAGGCGTAGCTATTTAGGATATAGCTAACACTGGTGAGATTATCTGGGATTTTAATCTTTATGCGCCAATCTGTTAAGTAGATATAGCCAGTAGTAGCTTTATAGACTGGGACATCTTCAGGTTTATTAATATTAGAGACACCAGTAGTTTCTTCAACAGCTTTAATGACTTTATTTTTCGCGGCAACAGTCTGCTCAAGTGTGGTAATTTTGTCACCTTGTGACATACCAAAAACAAGTCCAACAATACTGAGAACTAAGAAGATCACCATAAGAACACCAAAAACGAGAGACATAGTGGTCATCTTCTTGAGAGATTTTAAGGCAATAGCCTTGGGGTCGGTTTTAGGATCAATGGGTTGAGGCAATTCATTCTCAGGGATGGGAGCGACTGTGGGATTAACGCTGGTTTGAAAATCAAAATGTGTAGGAGAAACCACTGGGACATTAAGAGTGGACTGAGGTGTGTTTAGGTCGTTTTGTGGAGCTGAAGGGTTCTTTGCCTGCTGTGCAGTAAGATTTGCCGCATTGGCGATAGCTTGCTGAGCGAGGTGATTATTAGAATTCGGAGTGCCAGCTGAAGCAGCTTGAGAAAAACCATTTTCACCAAATGGGCTATTTGAGCTAGCAGCGAAGGGGTCCTTTGAGGAAGTAGTGAAGATATTACTTGAATTATTTGCCGGTTCAGGGGTGGATTGAAACGCACCAGCGGGCGCTGGAGAAGGAGAGCCACCGCCAAAGGTAACTCCACCAATAGTCGTTGAATTGTTGTTTGTAAAATTATTTTTTTCTTGATCCATGTAATGCCCTTATTCTTAAATAATTATAACAAAGAATCTTATTTTTTGGGCAGTGTAATATTAGCTGGACGACCATAATCTGGAAGGATAATTGGAACCTGCTCGCCCGTTGATTTATATAGCGGAATGTTTAACTGGTCCGCTAAAGTGTTAACGACAGCAGCACCGATACGCAAGCCAGTAAAGGAACCTGGTCCGGCCATAAAAGTGATTTCAGTGAGATCTGTCCAAGTAGCTTGATGTTCAGAAAGTTTTTGATGAATCACGGAGAGAAGCTGTTCGGCGAGCTGGTTACCTAACGGAAGACGATATTCTTTTTGATCAAGCCTTAGGATAGTTTCAGGAGAGGAAGTGTCTAGATAGAGTTTCATTTGCTTATACTCCTTGAACCGTCGTCATTAATGGAAATATAAAAACGTAAATGATCTTCAGGGAGAAGATCGCTGACAGAATCACCCCATTCGATAATAGTGATAGTGTTTTCATCTTGAATATTTTCTAAAAGATCTTCGGACATGATACCG
>CALFGG010000013.1 GCA_937958235.1 uncultured Candidatus Saccharibacteria bacterium | reverse complement strand
TCGACGCCGTGGGGCGCTCGCGTGCCTCTGGCGCCACTACCGGTGGTCACGACGAGGCCGGCCAAACCCTCAACCAGATGCTGGTGGAGATGGACGGTTTCGGTACCGGCTCTAACGTGATCGTCATTGCCGCCACTAACCGTGTTGATATGCTCGACAAAGCTCTGCTTCGTCCGGGCCGTTTCGATCGCCATGTTGACGTCACTCTTCCTGAGCGTAAGGATCGTTTAGCGATCCTAGAAGTTCACTTTAAAAACAAGCCAACCGCAAAATCTGTCAATCTAGAAGCCCTCGCTGCTAAGACTGCAGGTTCCTCTGGTGCTGATCTCGCAAATATTGCCAATGAGGCTGCAATCACTGCCGCACGCCTCGGTCACAAAGAGATTACTGGTGCCGATCTTACAGAAGCCTTTGAACGTGTCGCCATTGGTCCAGAGCGCAAGTCAAAAGTTATGAATGAAAAAGAACGTAAAATTACTGCCTATCATGAGGCTGGCCACGCCGTGGTCGGTCACGTTCTCCCGGATTCCGATCCAGTCCATAAGATTACCATTATTCCTCGTGGTCATACTGGTGGTGTGACTTGGTTCCTTCCTCCTGAAGATCGTAGTTATAAGAATATTTATGAATTAAAAGATACTCTTGCTCGTGCTATGGGTGGACGTATTGCTGAAAAAATTATCTTTGGTGAAGACAGTGTTACTACTGGCGCCTCTTCCGATCTCCAGCATGTTGCTGAACTTAGCAAGGAGATGATTATTCGCGAAGGCATGGGTAATAAAACCCGTAACCTCGTCTATCCATCCGAAGCCACTGGTTATTACACTATCAGCACTGGCAAGCCATATTCTGAAAAGACTGCCGAACTGATTGATGAGGAAATTGCTCAGTTTACTAATGAGGCAGCAAAGCGTGCAGAGGCCGTCCTAAAAGCCAACCATAAGGTCTTAGATCGCGTCGCCGAGGCTCTTCTTGAAAAAGAAACTCTTGAAGAAGAAGATCTTAAAAATATCTTTGAAGGATCTACGCTTCCAGATTCCGCTAAACTCCACGACTAGCTCGTATCCATGACGGGGGATTGAGCAAATAAAAAATACCTGAATTCCAGGTATTTTTTAATCCATCGATTATTTATAAAATAAAGCGACTATTTTTTAGCAGAGAAACGGCCAGACGCATCTTAATATTCGAAGTGACTTCACTCGCCGCACAAATCTTGTCGGCCATCGTCACAATCCAACTTTCTTTATATTTTGGCATCACAATACTAAGAGGGAACATATGCGCCTGAATAATATTTTTCTCAATGGCATTCAACTTAAATTCCTTCTTAGCGTTATCAAAAGCAATCAGTGGGTGCAAATAAGCGTGCGCTTTAGGCATAGCCGTTTTGTCATGCCAGTCGTACAAGAAAAAATCATGTAGGAGCGCGCCACGGACTAATGAGACCTTATCCACCTTAACTCGAAAAATCGTAGCTAGAGTTAAACTCATTGTTGCCACACTAATCGAATGATCATAAGTAGAAACATTGGCATGCTGAATAAAGCGTTTTTCACGTTTCATGTTCTCAGAATCTAAAATTTCCTTACCTAGCTTATGTACCAGGACAAGATTATTCGTTTTCACCTTTATATTATAACATGAAAATGCTTAAAAATCTCAAAAACTCCATGCGTCTGCCCCCTCAACATCATGTATAATAAATATAAGATGAAGAAATTTCAGTTTCGCTCCGTAGTTGCCATGGCAAATAGTAAACTTAGTGTGAAATATGCTGCTATTTTACTCAGTTTTAGCACTCTAATTTCTGCTCTTCTGGGCATCTTCCGTGATCGTCTCTTAAATTCTTATTATCTTGATACCTACCCCACTGGTATTGACGCCTATACTGCTGCTTTTACCATCCCTGATTTTATGTTTTTTGTGCTCACTTCTGGCGCTCTTGCGGTTAGTTTTATCCCTATTTTCAATCAACGTCTAGTCTCTGGCAATAAAAAATCCGCCTGGGAGCTCAGCTCTTCCATCCTTAACCTTATGGCCATCGTTACCCTGATTTCTAGTATTTTGATTATGGTTTTTGCAGATCCTCTGGTTCGTTTTATTGTGGGTCCAGGTCTTGATGAGTCTGGCACTACACTTGCTATCAATATGATGCGCGTCATTGCCATCAACCCCTTCCTTTTTAGCATTGCCACAGTCTTAAATTCCATCCAGCAGGCCGTCGGTCGCTTTGTCTTCTTTTCTCTCGCCCCTGCTCTCTATAATGTCGGTATCCTTATCGGCATCACGGTCTTCACTAACGGCATTAATCTTTTCGGTCTGCAACTCTTTGAAGGCGGCATTATGGGGGTGGCTATTGGTGTCGTTTTTGGCGCCACCCTTCAGATTTTTATAAGCTTAATTGGTCTTTTTGGTCTTGGTTTTGATTACCAGTTTAAAATCTATTGGAAAAATCTTGGTTTTAAAACCGTTCTAAAGCTCTTGCCAGCTAGGTCTCTCGACCAGGGAATTGACTACGTTTATTCTATCCTTGCCACCAATCTTTCGTCTCGTATGGGCAAAGGCGCCCTTCGCTCTTTTCAGCAGGCAAATAGTCTCCATCAGATGCCAGTCAATCTCATTGGTGTCGCTATTTCGACCGCCTTCTTTCCTAAGTTAACCGAAGAAACTAATAACGAAGATACTACAAAGTTTGATGATATCTTCCGTCGCGCTCTTCGTATGATTATCTGGATTTCTCTTCCGGTCTCCGTTATTGCTTATTTTGCACGTGGCTATGTTGTTAGTTTTGTAAAAAATAGTGGTCAGCCCGTCATCGCCAGTGTCTTAGGTTCGCTTGTTCTTGCTATCTTTGCCCAATCCATCTTTCATATTGCCTCTCGTGGCTTTTACGCCAGGCAGGACACCAAGACTCCGTTCATCGTCAGTATTATTGCCGTCGGCTTTACTATGATTCTCTCAATCATCTTTAGTATCATTGGTCTCGGACCGGACGGTCTTGGATGGGCTCAGTCTATCGGCGCTATTCTTGAAATCTTTATTCTCCTCTTCATTTTGCAGAAAAAATCCCGTCAAAATTTGCTCAATAAAAATTTTTGGACCGCCTTCTTCAGGATGCTAGTCGCTACTGTTGTCACTGCTGTTTCAGCCTACATCCTCACCAAGCTCTTACCTCTCCGTTCCACTGATAATTCCGTCTTTGTCACCATCCCGAAATTCCTCGTGATCTCCGTCGGCTCCATGATTGTCTATTTTGCCGCCAGCTTTCTTCTGGATCTTGAAGAAGTTCAGCCATTCTTTGAAAAACTCA
>CALFGG010000012.1 GCA_937958235.1 uncultured Candidatus Saccharibacteria bacterium | reverse complement strand
CCACCAGATTGATCCACACGTTTCGAACTTCTCCTTCTGCAATCTCCATCCATTCCTCCGGGGTATTAAAAGCCACCAACTTTATTTCCTTCCCTAGATTATCCTTTAATATCATTCTCATATGCTGCCCTTCAGCTCCCATTTTATTAATCCTCTCTACCTTCATATTTTTTAACAAAAATACCGGCTCCGGATTTCCTGTCCCAAATGGCTCTAAGGCTCTAAGTTTTTCCATTAACGACAAATTTAATCCCCCCAATTCCTCAATTTCCAAATCTTCTTTCGCCTCTAAATATTTCTCTTGATCCTGCAACTTTAACCCTAGGTAGTAATTATTTACCACCTCGATAAACTTATCCAAACCATCTTTCGAAACTTTTAGTCCACATGCTGCCGCATGCCCACCACCACTGATAATCTGTTCCTTGCAGGCTTTTAGCGCCTCTGCCAGATTAAAATCACCAAACGAACGCCCTGAACCCTTCAACACTCCTTCTTCCGTTTCCGCTAATACGAACGCCGGTTTGTGATATTTTTCCACCAATCTACCTGCAATAATCCCTAGCACCCCCTCATGCCATTTGCCAGTTACTACAATCACCGGATCCTTCACCTCTGGGATCTCCTCCATTGCCTGTCTTTGACTATTCCTACGGTCCTGATTTAATTGGTTTAGCTTCATAGCTAGCTCAAAGGCCTCTCGGTGGTTTTTAGACATTAAAAGTCTCAACGAAGTCTCCGCCGACTCCATTCGACCCCCCGCATTTAACCTTGGGCCAATCTGAAACCCTATCGTTTCAGAACTGATTCTTTCCGCTCTCGCCACCTTTAAAAGCTCAATTAATCCTGGTCGTTTCGTCTTTTTCAGCACTTTCATACCAAAATAACTTAACATCCGGTTTATCGGGTTAAGCGTCATTGAATCACAAAGTGTCCCCACTAATACTAAATCTAAAAACCATTTCTCTCTTCCTGCCTCAATATATCCAAGAGAAACCATTTTCTGCATCACTAAAAAAGCCACCCCACAACCACAGAGCTCTCTTAATTCCGATTTCTCATCCCTCTTAGGATTAACCACCGCCACCGCCGACTTAGGTACCTCCTTCATAATTTCATGATGGTCCGTCACAATCACGTCCACCCCCATTGCAGACAGTTCTTCTATTACCTCCGAATTATTACTTCCACAATCTACCGTCACGATAAGACTTGCCCCAAGTTCTTTAGCCTTTTCCTTCACTCTTCCACCCATACCATAACCATCAATAAAACGATCCGGCAACATCACCTCCACCCTTTCGACGCCACTCATTTTAAGACAGTCAAACATTAAAGCACTTGCCGTCACTCCATCCACATCGTAGTCACCGTAAATTAATACTGTCTCTTTATTATTCACTGCTTGAATAATTCGCTCACTTGCCTTTTTAATATCTGGCAATTTTTCCGCAAGTCCCAGCAAATATTTTGGATACAAAAAGTCTTCTGTAATACCCCGCTTTTTTATTAGCTGATCAAAAATATCATCCATGATATATCTTACCTATTCTTTTTACACCCAAAATTGAATCTTTATTAAAATTATTCTACTGAATAGTTTTACTCTGCTTTGAACTAGGAGCCATTTGCTTACTTTTTATCACGATTCCTTGCAATTCTTTTAAAATTGGAAACTGTTTATTTGTTTGGTAAATTGTTGTATTCCCCTTTTTTGTCACAATCAAGAAATTCCCTTTTTCAAGTCTTTTCAACTCTCTCTGAATATTTCCCGGATCTTCATGTATTAACTTCGACAACGCGCGCACATGCGTCTTAAAGTCTGGATACTTCGCAAAAACCACCAATATTTTTCGTCGGACCCGAGATGTAATGAATATATCCAACATATTTACCTCACTTTTTGCTTCTTCTCTTTAGTATACCAAACAACAGTATTTCTCACAACGGCTGAAATTCTTATATTCTCCCCTATCTCCCCACCCCGCATACACTCCACTATGCTAAAATAACATCAATGTATTACCAGGTTATTCCTACCAAAATCTTTCGTCAGGATCTTCATACTCTTGAGAGTTTATTGACATATTCTTTTCCCGAAAAACTCAAGCCTGGTCAAATCGTTCTTATCCCCTTAGGAAAGTCAATTATTCCCGGTATTATTCATCATTCTATTAATCCTCCTAAGGATCCGTCCTTCCAAATCAAGCCAATTAGCTCAGTTCTACCCCTCCCCCCTCTCCCAGACCACCTCCTTCAAGCAGCAACTTGGCTCAGTCAATACTATCTCACTCCTCTACCTATCATTGCTAATCTACTTATTCCAAAAGGCATCACTAAGGACCGTCGTAAAAAATCTACCCCCCTATCCATAGAGAACAAAACAATACCAAAAACGATCCCACTAAATTCTTCACAAAAAACCGCTCTAACCTCCTTAGATAACATTAAATCACATACCAAGCTCCTGCATGGTATTACTGGCTCTGGTAAAACCAATCTCTACCTCACGCTTGCGATGAATCAGTTTCAAAAACAGCAATCTAGCATCATTCTTGTCCCAGAAATTTCTCTCACCTCGCAGCTAGTTCAGCAATTTCAATTTTATTTCCCCAACTCAGTTATCACCATCCACTCCAAGCAGACTGAAGCGACTAGGCATCAAATTTGGCAATATATCGCAAAAAGTACCGATCCATTAATCATCATTGGTCCCCGCTCCGCTCTTTTTTCTCCAGTAAGTAATCTAGGTCTTATCATTATTGATGAAGCACACGATCCTGCTTATTATCAAGATAACCCCCCACGTTATTCAACCTTACGGCTCGCTAGCTTCATAGCGAACACTAAAAATATTGATTGCATATACGGCACCGCCACTCCTCTTATTGAAGATTTTTATCTTGCACAAAAAAATCACGCCTACGTTTCACTCTCGCAGAAAGCCAAAGAGACCGCTATTACTCCTGATCTACACCTTATCGACCTAAGAGATTCCTCCTTCTTCTCTAAAAATCGATATTTTTCCGACCCCCTGATTAAAAATATTACTCAGAACCTTGAACAACATCAGCAAACTTTAATTTTTCATAATCGTCGTGGTTCCGCTCCGCTTACAATTTGTGATCAGTGCGGCTGGCAGGCACTCTGTCCCAACTGCCTTTTGCCGCTCACTCTTCATAGTGATAAATTTAAACTCACCTGTCACACTTGTGGATATGAAGAAGTCGTACCTAAATCTTGTCCAGTCTGCCAACACTCCTCAATTATCCATAAGGGATTTGGCACCAAGCTTCTTGAGTCTGAACTTAAAAAACTCTTTAAAACCGCCCGTATCGCTCGTTTTGACGCCGACAATACTACAGGCAGCTCTTTAAATCATCTCTACACTGACATCAAATCTGGCGCCGTCGACATCCTAATTGGAACTCAGCTTCTCACTAAGGGCCTTGATCTTCCAAAACTTGCCACCGTGGGTATCGTGCAAGCTGATGGCGGCCTTAGTCTTCCTGACTACTCTTCAGAGGAGCGTAGTTTTCACCTACTTACCCAAGTCATTGGACGTGTCGGCCGTGGACACCTTAGCGAAGCTTCCGTTTTTATCCAGACTTTCCAGCCAGATCATCCTATCATTCATTTCTCCATGCAAAATGATTATATTGGGGCCTATCAATATTTAATTAAAAAACGTCAACAAGCCCACTTCCCTCCTTATTACTATCTTGCCAAACTTTATATTACACAAAAAACCGAGCAAACCACCATCCGTAAAATTCGTGAATTATACTCCCTTCTTCGCCCCCTGAAAGGTATTTATCTATCTGCCCCCACTCCAGCCTTCCATGAATTTTCATCAAGCGGTCATACTTGGCAAATCATTCTAAAATCCCCTTCTCGTCAAAATATCCTCTCCGCCATTAAAGCCGTACATACCTTCCCAAATTTAAAATACACGCTCGATCCCCCTTCCCTCCTCTAAGAATAACTAAAGAATTATCAAAAAACTCTTCTTCATATTGAGATAAAACCTAAGATGTGGAGGCGATTCAGAAACTATGATTTATTTTTTAGGAGCTAAAACTACCTTGGTAGTTTTAAATTGAGAGATATTCCATTTCCTTCTTTAGAAAGAGTTAAAAACTTTTTCTAAAACTCCCCTCCACATCTCAGGTTAAGTCATTAGAAAACATTCTAGTGACTTCTCGTCTCGTATCTCTAATTTCTAGTCTCTCTACCTAGAGTGTAAAACTATTTTTTATTTTTACAACCATAGCCACTTTATTTTCTTTTTTATCTCTTCTTATGCTTTATAAAACCCTTAAAAAATATTATAATATCCCTATGAAAATTATTACTGTGCCTGATCCACGCTTAAGACAACCCTCTACAAAAGTTAATCGCATTACTGATGAAACAAAAGAAATTGTTGATCAAATGATTAAAGCTAGCCTTGAATGGGAAGAACAACATCCCCACGAGCTTTCTGCTGCCATGGCTGCTCCTCAGCTTGGCATCAATAAACGTATTATTATTATTCGCGACGACCTTGATGATAAAAATAACTCTAGCTTCACTGCCCTTATCGACCCCGAAGTCATTAAGGCAAGTGGTAAGATTATTAGCGACTACGAAGGCTGTCTCTCTGTACCTTTTATCTATGGACTTGTTCCTCGCGCTTCAAAGCTTCGTATTAAAGCTAAGCTTATTGATGGTACCGAAGTACGCATTAAAGCTGACGACAATCTTGCTCGCACCCTTGCCCACGAAATCGACCATCTCGATGGCGTTCTCTTCATCGATCACATTAAAGACGAAGAGAAAGCCTTTTTTGAACTAGACAAAGACGGCGATCTCAAGCCACTTGACTACGATAAGCGTATCAAAAATAACCCTGAGCTATTCCCCGATGACTAAAATTATCTTTTTTGGCAACGGCCCTCTTGCCGATACCACCAAATCACTTATTGAGCAACATTCCGATTTTCAAATTATTTTTCATGCCAAGACTAAACAGGACCTCGAAAAAGTAAAAACTCTAAAAGCCTCTGATCCCGCCATTTTTGGCATTCTTGCTAGCTTTGGCGTTTTGATTAAGACTGACGTACTTGATCTTTTCGAGCCTTATGGCATCCTCAATATCCACCCCTCCCTTCTTCCAGCTTATCGTGGCGCTTCCCCCATTGAGTCAGCCATCTTGAATGGCGATCAGGATTTTTCAGTTTCAATCATGAAATTAGTCAAAGCCATGGACGCTGGCCCAATTTACTATCAAGAAACCCTCACCTCCGATCAATTCTCTCCACAGCCTTCAAAGTCCGAAATTTATACCAAATTATCCACTCATGCCACAAATTGGTTACTTAGTCATCTAAACAACCTTCCAACTCCAATCCCACAAGATGATCAAGGTGCCACTTATACCACCAAGTTTGACACCTCTATGTCTACTCTTGACCTTCAGAAACCCGCCAGCAACTTACTTAACCAAATACGCGCATTTCAAGGTTTTCCTAAAAGTAAATTAATGCTTGCTAGTCAAGAATGTATTATTCTCGAAGCACACCTCGACACAGATTCTCCCGAAGATCAACATGCTAAAATCAAAGTGGCCTGTAAGGACCAAAATCTTATTATCGATCGCCTGCAGCCTGCTGGGCGTAAACCAATGGATGCCACATCCTTCTATAATGGCTATCTAAAAAAATAAAGCCTATCTTCTAGGCTTTATTTTTTTCTTCTATCCCCAATTCTGCGCTGGTTGCTGAATATTAGACATTGGCTGCTGCATCGTTGGTTGTGCAACTGGTTGCATTGGCGCTGAATTTTGTGGATTATATCGCGCCACAACCTCTTCTTCTGTCCCAGATGTCTGTCGCACCATCTCCATAATTTCATCATGCGCTTTGATGATTTCTTGTTTAAATTCAGACTCAATATCTTGTGCAACTCTTGCATAATCTGGACGATTCAGTTGAATCCATTTTACGCTCAAATACTCTCCTAAAATCTCCAGCGTACCCTCAGTTGTGTTATATTTTTGCAGTAATTTTTTATATATCTCATCCTGCCTATAATCGCCGAGCTTTGTTAAAAACTTAATCATCGTATTACGATCTTTCTGCATGATACCATCAAATTCCTCAAGCTGCTCTGGAGTCATCCCCTCACTCATCTTTTCGCCCACTCGATTCTCAAGTTCACCCTGAATCTCAGTTATAAATGCAGTTCTCTGTGGTTCGGGTAAATTCTGCAATCCCACTTCCGCCAGGAACCTATCATCCACCTTTATCATTTATTCCTCCTAAACTATTTTCCATTATAATTCGCAATGGGATTAAACACAAGCGTTTAATTTATTTATTTAAAAATACCTGCCACGCGAGCTCCGCACACTTTGCTCTTGCCGGCATTCGGCCCACAATCTTTAAAGCAATCGCATCCCCCATCTGCTTTTCTCCCCCACAAGACTCAAATTCTTCCTCATCTAAAATCATCATCCTAAATAAGCGGCTCATTTTCTTTGCCTCCTCAAGAGTCTTCCCCTTCACTGATTCAATCATTAAATCCGCTGACGCTAATGCAATCGCACACCCCACCCCCTCAAACTTCCCCTCTGTAATGATCTCATCCTCGAGTTTTAATTGAACAATTATTTTATCACCACAGCTAGCATTCTTTAACTCCTTAATAATATCCGCTCCCTCAATGCTTCCTCGATTCTTTGGATATAAATTATGCTCTAATAAAATTTCATCATACATCAAAACTATAAACCCATTTCACTTCTAACTTTTTTTAATATTGAGGTTAAATATTTTAACTCATTTTTAGTATTATAAAACATCAAGCTTACTCTTACTGCTGGCCCAATTTTCTTCTCCGTCAAAAACGGCTCAGCGCAGTGCCAACCTGCACGCACCATCACTCCGTAATTACTTAAGATCTGCGCTGTATCATGCGCATGTACCCCCTTAATATTTAATAAAATAATACCATTTTTAGCATAATACGTCTCCACGTCTTCTATCCCCCCTATTTGTTCCTTTAAAAACGAAGTTAGCTCTTCTACCACACCAAATAGCTTATTATCTTTATTGTGATCTTGCCAAAAATCAATCGCTGCAGAAAGACCAGCCACCCCTCCCATATTTATCGTCCCTCCCTCAAATTTCTGCGGTCCAAAAGCAAACTCACTTTTTATTACACCATTCTGGTACTCCACCCCTTCCACCATTTCTCCACCATAATTAAGCGGGGCTATTTTTTCCATCCATTCTCGCCTCATATACAAAATACCAACCCCCATCGGTGCACCTATCTTGTGCCCAGAAAAAACTAGAAAATCCACGTCCATCTTCTTTACGTCGATACGTCTATGCGCCACCAATTGCGCCGCATCCATCAGGATTGCACCACTATATCCCGATTCTCGCAGCTCTCTTATTAGCTTATCTTGTTCTTCTCCACTCACATTACTTAGTCCTGTCAACGCCACTAACTTTACAGCCTCTTTATCCCTTTTGAATTCCCCCAAAATATCCTCAGTCACCACCACTTGTTCGCTGTATCGTTCTGTAAAAGGTAAGATATTACTGTGATGAGAGTCTAAACTAACTAGAATCTTATCTTTTTCACTTATAACCCCCCGCACTCCGTTTGCAATCAAATTAATTCCCTCAGTTGTATTCTTGATAAATACAACCTCGTCTGGATCCGCACCAATATACTCCGCCACCTTCACTCTTGTTTGATTTAATACTTTTGTAGACTGTTCACTTAATTTATACAGGCCTCTCAGTGGATTTGCATTTCGAGTTTTGTAATACTCCGCTTCTCTTTCTATCACTTGATTCGGCCTCTGCATCGTTGCCGCACTGTCTAAATACACAAACGGTAACACTGGGTCGATTAACGCTGGTGCCTCTTCAAAAATTGCAAATTCCTCTCTTAACATCTCTTCCTCTCTTTTAACTCGCCTTTAATACCTAATCACTAAGAAACTAGGCCGTCCCTTCCATTTCCATTCTGATTAGATTATTCATTTCCATCGCATACTCAATCGGCAATTCTTTCGAAACATCACCCGTAAATCCTCGTACAATTAAAGCCCTGGACTCATCTTCACTAACCCCCCTTGTTTGCAGATAATACACCGCCTCATCTGAAATCTTACCAACGCTTGCTTCGTGTGATACCTCCGCTTCATTACATTCCACTTTTACTTCTGGAATTGCATTAGAAACCGATCGATTATCCAAAATCAACGATTTACAATCAGTATATGACCTTGCATGCAAAGCCTTTTTTGTTATTTTAGCTAAAGTGCGCGTCATCGACACACCCCCACCACTACTTAATGACTTAGCATTTATCATCGAATATGTATCTTCCGCTAAGTGAACAACTTTTGCACCAGTATCAAGCACCTGCCCCTCGCCCGCAAATGATACCCCTGTATATTCCA
>CALFGG010000011.1 GCA_937958235.1 uncultured Candidatus Saccharibacteria bacterium | reverse complement strand
TATAGCCATGAAGATCCCTAACAAACGTGCCTTTATGCATCTTGATACCGTCTTCACCATGATCGACTATGACAAATTTACCGTTCATCCAGAAATCCTTACCGGTGAGGGTGAGCTTGATATCTATCTATTAGAAAAAGCCAACACTCATGTCGGTTACGAAATCAAGCATCGTCGCAGCCTCAAAGAAACCCTCCAGGAGGTACTTGGACTTCATCACGTTCACCTCATTCCATGTGGTGCCGGTGATCCAATTGCCGCTGCCAGGGAACAATGGAATGATGGATCCAACACACTGGCCATCGCCCCAGGTGTCGTCATTACTTACGATCGTAACTATGTCACAAATAATGCATTGCGTGAAGCAGGACTCAAAGTTATTGAAGTAACTGGTGCTGAACTCGGTCGTGGCCGCGGTGGTCCACGCTGTATGTCAATGCCAATCTATAGAGAGGAGATTTAATTATGCTAAACTTAAAAGGTCGTTCATTTCTAACCTTAAAAGACTTCACACCTCGTGAAGTAAGGTTAATGCTTGAAACTGCAAAACAACTTAAAAACAATAAACTTACTGGCGTCTCCAATAAACACCATGAAGGCAAAACTATTGCCATGCTCTTCGAAAAAACCTCAACTCGCACCCGTTGTGCCTTCGTTACTGGTGCTCGCGACCTTGGTATGCATGCCGAATTCTTAGGTAAGGACGATATTCAACTTGGTAAGAAAGAATCCGTCCGTGATACTGCCCTAGTTCTTGGACGCATGTTTGATGGTATTGAATTTCGTGGCTTCTCACACGACACTGTAGAGGAACTCGCCAAGTATGCTGGCGTTCCCGTCTGGAATGGTCTCACCGATAAATATCATCCAACTCAGGGCCTTGCCGATATGCTCACCATTAAAGAACATGTTGGCCATCTTGAAGGCGCTCACCTTGCTTATGTTGGCGATGGACGCAATAATGTTGCAAACACCCTCATGATTGTCTCTAGCTTATTAGGACTTCATTATTCAGTAGGCACACCGAAAGAGTTATTCCCAGATCCAGCGCTCGTCGAAGAATGTCGCGCTCTCGCCGAGAAATATCAGACTGGCGCCACCATTCGTGTCGTCGAAAATCCATACGAAGCAGTCACTGATGCTGATGCCGTCTACACCGACGTCTGGGTTTCCATGGGCGAAGAAGATAAATTTGAAGAACGCATTCGCTTGCTTAAGGATTACCAGGTTAACCAGGATCTAATGCTTGCTACCCGTAAGAACAACACTAAATTCCTCCACTGTCTTCCTGCCTTCCACGATAAAAATACTAAGGTTGGTAAAGAGATTCTTGAAAAATACAACCTAGATGCTATGGAAGTTTCCGACGACGTCTTTTACAGCAAAAACAGTGTAGTCTTCGATCAAGCCGAAAACCGTGTTTACACTATTGAAGCCGTCATGGACCTCACTCTTTAAACCCTACCAATCCAATAAAATAAATCCCCATTCGGGGATTTATTTTATATGCTATACTTAAACCATAAGTATTATTAAAATCTAAGACCAAAGAAGGGAAAATTATGGTCGACAAAGTTACGGCCGAGGCGAAGAGTCCGGCTAAAGCTACAAAAACAAAACGCCCAAAACGCAACCGCAAACACATCAAGATGCTTTCAGCTTTCGCTGTACTTTTTGGCATCATTGCCATGATGGCTTGTCTTACCTGGATTATTCCATCCGGCAAATACAACCTAGTTCCAGATCCAAGCAATCCGTCTGAAACTATTCGTGAAGCTGGTACTTATCAAGAAATTCCAAAAGTTGAACACATTACCAACGAGGAAACTGGCGAAGTTACCACAGTTGATCATCGTCAAGGCCTTTGGGATATCTTCATGGCTCCGATTAAAGGTATGTCAGACCGTCTCGACGTAATTGTCTTTGTCTTAATCCTTGGCGGCTTCCTTGGTGTAGTTATGAAGACCGGCGCGCTCGACGCTGCACTTGGTGGACTCCTTAAGAAGATGAACGGCAAAGAAAAATGGCTTATTCCAATCCTCATGACTCTTTTTGCCATTGGTGGTACCACTTACGGCATGCAGGAAGAAGCAGTTGCTTTCTACGCCTTAATCGTCCCCGTCATGATGGCTGCCGGCTATAATGCCATGACCGCCGTCATGATCATCGTTCTTGGTGGTGGCGTTGGCGTGCTTGCCTCCACTGTCAATCCATTCTCAACCGGCATCGCCGCTCGTACTGCCAATGTCCAGCTTGGTAGCATTCTTTGGATCCAGGGTATCATCCTCGTTCTTATGCTTATTGCCGCCATCGTCTACACTATGCATTACGCTAAAAAAGTCAAAGCTGGTAAATATAAAGACGATTCCACTGTCTCTTCAACTTTTAAAGCTATCGACCTTAAAGCCGTTCCTGAATATACAGGAAAGCGCAAACTCATTATGGGAATTTTCGCCTTTACTTTTCTTGTCATGATCATCTCTCTTGTCCCTTGGTCTGATTTTGGCATCACACTTTTTGAAGACTTCCACACTTGGCTTGCTGGCATTCCAGTTCTCAGTAATATTCTAGGCGTCGGACACACGGTCGCTCTCGGCTCTTGGTACTTTAATGAAATTTCCGCCCTCTTCCTAATTTCTGCCCTTATTATTGCCTTCATCTATCGCAAAGGTTTTCACGAAAAAGAGGTTTCCATTACAGACACCTTTATCGATGGCTCAGAACAACTATTAAGCGTCGCCGTCATTATCGCCGTTGCAGCCGCTGTTTCTATCGTCATGCGCAGTGGTGGTATCGAAGACACTATTATTCATTGGGGTGAAACCGGACTCAAAAATTCCAATGGCGGTATCGTCGGTATTCTTGCCTATATCTTCTACCTTCCACTTTCTTTCATCATTCCATCATCCTCAGGCCTTGCCGCTGCTTCCATGCCAATCATCGCCCCAGTTGCCGACCTCGTGGGATCAACCAAAGAAACTATGGTTGTCGCCTTCGCTACTGCTAACGGCTTATTAAACATGATCGCGCCCACCATCGCCTCACTCATGGCTGGCCTCACTCTCTCTGGAGTTTCCTATAAAACCTGGGTCAAGCGCGTCCTTCCAATTATGATTCTCTTCGTCATTATTAGCCTGGTTGCAGTCTTCATCATGGGGGTTATCTAATGGCCAAAATCGTCGTCGCACTTGGTGGTAATGCCTTATCAAAAGATGGTAAGGCAACTGCCGCTGATCAGCTAGCCGTCGCCAATGAAACTGCTTCGGAATTAGTTAAATTAATCACCGCTGGACACACCCTAGCTATCGTCCACGGTAATGGTCCGCAAATCGGCAACATCATCCTTCACGAAGAGGCTATTAATACCGAGAAAACTCCAACCATGCCAGTCGATGTGGCTGGCGCCATGAGTCAAGGTCAGATTGGTTATTGGCTACAGAATGCCTTAAGGAATCAATTGGAACAACTTAAGATCAAAAAACCAATTGCTTCAATCGTCACCCAAGTTCTGGTCTCAAAAGATGATCCAGCCTTCAAGAACCCCAGTAAGCCAATTGGACCTTTCTATACTGAAGAAGAGGCTAAGAAACTTGCAAAAACTCGCGGTATCACCGTTAAAGAAGACGCTGGTCGTGGCTGGCGCAAAGTTGTACCCTCACCAATGCCACTTTCAATCATTGAATCCGACCTCATTAAAATTGCCATCGGCAACGGTGCCGTCATTGTCGCTGGCGGTGGTGGTGGTATCCCAGTCTATTACGATCAACATGGGCGATTAACTGGTCTTGAAGCAGTTATTGATAAAGATTTTGCGGCCGAAAAACTTGCCGAAACTATTGATGCCGACATTCTATTAATTCTCACTGCAGTCGATAATGTTAAGATCAATTACAAACAGCCAGATGAAAAAGCACTTACCGAACTCACCGTCGACGACGCCTTCAAACTAATTGCTCAGGGCCAATTCGCCGCAGGTAGTATGCTTCCAAAGGTTGAAGCCGGCGTCAGTTTTGTATCGGGAGCCAACAAACGCGTTTGTATCATCACTTCACCTGAAAAAGCTTCAAAGGCCATTGAAGGTAAAGCCGGTACTCGCATTATCGCTAATTAAAAACCTTGGTATTTTAAACATTTTATTATTGTAAACCACGTATAGTTACTCTGACGTTTCGTGGTTTACTTTTTCCCCAAAAAATAGTATAATAATCCCGTTACGCGCTCTAATTAGGAGTAAAAATATTATGGCAAAAAAAGTAATTGGTAACTTAAAGTTACGCATCCCTGGTGGTAAAGCCACCGCAGGACCTCCAGTTGGTTCAACTCTTGGTCAGTGGGGTCTCAACATGATGGATTTCATCAATCCATTTAACGAGAAAACCAAAGATTACAACGGTAAAAACGTTATTGTCCACATCCAGGTTTTCGAAGATCGCACTTTCGCATGGACTTGTCTCGGCCAGCCAGTCGATGACCTAATCCGTGAAGAGCTAAAACTTCAAAAAGGTTCCGGTCGTCCAAACACCGAAAAAGTTGGAAAAATCACTCGCGAACAACTAGAGAAAATCGCAAATATCAAGATGGAGCAACTTAACGCTATTGATCTTGAAGGTGCCATCAAAGTTATCGCTGGTACTGCCCGTTCAATGGGTGTCGAAATCGCTGAATAATTTATTTATTCAAACTAACATTAATCATGGGAGGGTTGAAAAAGTTTTATCAACCCGTTACTACCACAGAAAGGAATAATATGGCTGAAGAAAATATCAAGGCAGAAGAAATGGTTGTTTCCGAAACTGTCGAGGTTACTGAAACCCCAGAAACTGCTGAAAAATTTGCCAAAGCTGGTAAAAAATCTAAGAAACACGTCGAGGAAGTCAAAGCTGAAGAAGAGCGCAAGGCTCGTGCAGCTGAAAACAAATTAGCTGAACTCGAAGTTAAGCCAAAAGGTGAAAAACCAGTCACTCGCTCCATTCTAGAGCGCCGCGGCAAGAAATACCAAGCCGCCTACAAAGACATCGATCATGCTCAGTTCTACACCCTAGCAGAAGCGATTGCTCTTGCAGTCAAAACCAATCCAGCAAAGTTTGCTGCCACCATTGAGATTCACACCCGTCTTGGTGTTGATCCACGCCAGGCAGATCAAAACATCCGCACCACTCTTGTCCTGCCTCACGGTAATGGTAAAGAAGTTCGTGTCGCTGTCTTTGCTCCCGAAGATGAGTGCAAAAAAGCCAAAGCAGCTGGTGCTGATATTGCTGAAGATGTCGAATTTATCAAGCAACTAGAGAAGGGAATTATCAATTTTGATATTCTTATTTCTACCCCTGCTTACATGCCAAAACTCGGTAAATTCGCCCGTCTCTTAGGTCCAAAAGGTCTCATGCCAAATCCAAAGGCTGGTACTGTTACCGCTGACATCGAAAAGGCAGTCAAAGAATCTAAGGCTGGTAAGATCGAATATCGTGTCGACAAACAGGCCATTGTCCACCTTGGTCTTGGTAAAACTAACTTTACCGAAACTCAATTACTTGAGAACGCTACCGCCTTCCTTGATTCATTAAAATCAATGAAGCCTGCCTCTCTCAAGGGACAATATATTAAGAGTATCTTTGTTTCATCAACCATGGGTCCATCCATTGCTGTTGAAAACATTTACAACTAATTAGACTCCGGTCAGAAAAATATGCCACCATCGGGTGGTATATTTTTTTATTACAACAAAAAAAGCCAGAACAAGTAAAAACATATTTTACAAAAACTAACGCATTGTTATAAATAAACATAAGCATTATTGTGATAATTACATACATTTTTTACAACAATATTCTCTGTTAAAGGAATAAATAACCACTAAACCCTTCCAATGATAAAATACTATGCTAAAATAAACACAAGTAAAAAACACAGCGTTTTTAAATAGTAATATTAAATAATCTACGAAAAAAAGCATATGTTCTTAGGAAAAATAACTAGCAACTATCAAAAATATTGTCTGAATGCGGTCTCTACTTTATTATTTTCCCTCATTGGAATGCTGTTGTTTTCACAACAAAGCGTATTTGCAGTAAATACTTCTATAGCCATTACTGGCAATGCTACTATTAATCAAGCCACCCCAACAAAAGATGGTACCAATTATTTTCGCTCTCTTAATGTTAATGTCAAAACCGATAGTGATACCGGCTATGAACTTTACATTTCCGGTGGCACTGAAGACTCTGCTCTTTCTAGTACAGATCCTTTAAACACTTTTAAGATTAATTCGGTTTCCGGCAACAATAATTTTATTGATGATATGAAAAACCAGTACGGTTACAATACCGAAGATACTGACAACCACTATTATAATTACATTCCAAAACTCAGCACTCCAGCCCTACTCACCTCCACCGACAATCCTTCTGATGATAACTTCAAACTAAACATCGGCATGCGCCTTGACAGTAAAGTTCCATCCGGTGATTATCAGGGCAAGATTGTCTTCACCGTTCTTTCCGAACAGGAGTTGAAAGCCAAAATCGTTACTGGACGTGAATTTAACGTGGCTCTTCGCCACGCTCTCGGTGTTACTGATCCAGCAGTTGCCTCAGATCCAGAAACCCAGATCCCTGCTGAACAAAAATACTACCCCGATCTCACCATTACTGTCGGCCGAAAAAAATGCAATAACAATATCACCCCAGAAAAAACAGTTAAAATTTCTACCCCCGATTCTGAAGCTGATGTTTATATGGCTGTTAGCCGTGGCAGCTGGGATAATATTTGCATTTGGTCTAAAGCTACCGAAATGATCTTTCCAGAAGATCTTTCATATATGTTTGCTGGCCTCACAGATACTGGCTATAATTTAAATTTCACTTTTAACGACGGTCGCACCGACAAATTGCTCAATTTTTCTAAAGTCAACAATATTTCTCACATGTTTTATAAAACTAGAGCCTGGAATAACAATGCAATTGATGTCTCAAATTTTACCCCGTACCTAAAAGACTCACCAGTTAAAAATATCGAATCAGCATTTGAAGATTCCACTATTTCAAATGTAGGCGACATCTCTTTTGCCAAACATGCAAATAATATCGCACGTGCCTTCCGTAATACCGAAAGCCTCTCTGCCGCTGATCTCTCTTCATGGGAAATTAGCGAAGCGACAGATGCAACTTCCGTCTTTGAAAATTCCGCCATCAGCCCCATTGACCTCTCAAAATCTTCCTTTAAAAATACTACTTCGACCGCCAATATGTTTAAAGACTCCAAGGCAGGAAGCATCGATCTTTCCAAGGCAACCTTCGAGAAGGTAACCGACGCCTCCTACATGTTTACTAATTCACAAGCCTCCACTATAGACTTCACTAATACTAACTTTAAAGACGTCGAAAACGCTAAGTCAATGTTTGAAAACGCTAAAATATCTTCCATAGACCTCAAAAATGTTAAATTCGATAAAGTCAAAGACTTCTCTAATTTCTTCAAAAATACTACTTCGCTCACCGAAGCCAACCTTTCTAGTATAAAATTCACTAACGCCGAAGACCTTTCTTCCATGTTTGCCGATAGTCATATTGCAAACCTAACCCTTAATTCTCAGGACATGGACGGTAGCCATATCACCAACATGGCATCCATGTTCGAAGGATGCTACATAAAAGAAGTTGACCTTGGAAGAATCCACACAGGCGAACTCACTGGTGTCAAAAGTATGTTTAAAGGAGCCGGCTATATCGAAAAGATTACTCTACCTCAGGTGTTTAATACTAGTAATGTTACCGACTTTAGTTACATGTTTGCAGAACTCCGCTATCTCACAGAAATTAATAATATAGATAAATTAGACACAACTAGTGCGCTTGACATGAATCATATGTTTGTTACTTTCGGTGTACCAATTAATACAATCACTCCACTTCTTAAAGCTACCCATGTAAAAGATCTCTCCTATATGTTCTATGATGCTAGAATTAGAGACACCGTCACATTCTCGCCATTATTTGATACCAGTCACGTAACTACCATGGAAAGCATGTTTGAAGGCAGCTCACCCTATCCAGTTGACCTTTCAAACTTCTCCTTTGCTAGCGCCGTAAATATGTCAAAAATGTTCAAAGCTTATGGCACCAACGAAGAGGGAAAAGAATGCGTCAGTAGCTCATCACCGGGGCCAAGTGAAGTTATTTGGCCAGCCGCCACTCAGAATGCTCCTGCACTTACTACTCTCAAATCCCTTTTCCATGGCAACTGTAGTATTACAAAAATTAAAGCCCCCAAAATTACCGCTCCTAACCTCAAAGATACCAGCTTTGCCTTCTCAGGCCTCGGCGAAATTACCGAAATCGACCTTACTGGATTCGACACCAGTGCCGTCGAAAATATGCAAGCCATGTTCTCTGGCAACTCCTCTGGTTTTATGAAAAATCAGCATGTAAAAATTAGTCTCAATACCTCTAATGTCAAAAACATGTCCAAATTATTTTTCGATACCTATGTCTCCTATCTTGATCTGAGTGATTTAGATGTTCATAATGTCACAGACTTTAGCTCAACTTTCGACTATACTTGGCTTTATGAAGTGGATCTCACCAACTGGAATACCAGCAGTGCCACCGATATGTCGGATATGTTTAGCGGCTCAACCTGGATTACCAAAATCTACGCCTCCGATAGCTTCGTCACTACCAATGTTACAAAATATAATAATATCTTTGCCATTGGCGGTTCATACCGTGGTCAGGCCGGATCTTCCGTCCCAGCCAGCAGCATTGCTCACGCTCGCATCGATGGCGGATCCGCCGCTCCAGGCGCCTTCTGGCGAAAGTGATAGCCAACAAAACTATTAATATCTTAAGAAACCTCTAGCCATAAAATAGGACACCAAGGTGTCCTATTTTACTATTAGTTGTCAATATTCCGCGTGTCTCACTAAGTGTCTTTCATATTTAAAACCCACTACTGGTCATCTGATATTAAGCTTTTAATACATAAACATCTTGACTATTAATATACGTCATCATATACCCACATAATCTCTCAAAAGATTATTAGTCATGTCAACGTCGACATAGTCTCGGAACTCGGCGAGAATTGTACCTAAAATTTTGCCACCCTCGCATACATCCATAATCGTTAATATCTCTTCTCATTCCATAGTCCAAAGTTAAGCTTAAACAAACTAAAAAATCCGCCACTGCAGGGCGGATATTGATTTTGTTACTTTCTAAGGCTTCGCCTTGAAGTAACCTCTAAGGCCAGGCTTGCCAATCCTCGCATATGTCGCATCTGCATCTGCTGCACTATATGACCAGTTAGCGCCACCAACAAGATGGCTACAACTTCCAAACATATTAGTCGAAATTGAAAGATTTGTTCTATCAAATTCCTCTGGCCCATAAATCGTTTTAAGCCAACTATTCGAATAAAACATCATACTCATATCCGTTACATTCTTCGTATTAAAACCAGACACATCAATAGTTTCAACATAAGACATGGCTGCAAACATCCCATTCATATCTGTTACGTTTTCAGTATTAAAACTCGACGTATCAATACTTTTTGTTGCCGCTAGATTCCTAAACATATCCTTCATATTAGTAACAGCACTAGTATTAAGGCTTGAAAGAGACAAATTCTGTGGCCCTTTAAACATATAGAACATTTTCTCCGTTGTTGTCACATTGCCGCCCTTTAGGTTAGAGAAATCTGCATTAACATCTGCCGTTGCCTTATAAAATGTATGCATAAAGCTCGTGGCATTCTCAAAGGTTACCTTAGACATATCAAGTCCCCTCAAATTAGTATATGCAAAAGCTGCCTCCGCATTTTTTGCAGCATTAATATTTTCGAGGTGTAAAATTTTTAAATTTGGGCTCGTACTAAGCAATGCATTAGTATCTTGAAGGAATATTGAATCCATCTTCTCGGTCTTCGAAAAATCAATCCCGTCAAGGTCAATTTCACTAAAGCAGGACGCATTATTTCTTTTAAAACTAGCCACCCTACTTAACCACAAGGTTGCATCTTCCGGCGCATATACAATATCCGCCTCAGAATACCAATATACATAATTCTTCCCACCTTTGTAATCATTCCACACATAAATAGGGAGATCTGATCCTGTTTCAGCTTCGTTAAAACTACTATTATTACTAATACCGGCTTTCAGCTGATTAGTTCTCTGAAAGGTATATAGAGTAGTAGGGCATCGCAAAAAAGGTGCGCGATAATTATTGCCTCCACTATACAAAGGCGTATTATGTATACTATTTTTCTTGAACGTCGCCGTTTTCAAGACTGGATTCGTGATCACAGTTATCAAGATGTTACCGCTATAGGTATCCTCAACCAGATCTCCACCAGCGCGTACTCCAACACTAATCTTTGGGATCCCTGCACCCGAGCTATCACCAATTCCTGGCGCACTTGCCGTAGTCTTATTTACCACCAACATTGGTGAACTACTACCAGGAAGCGCCAAAAAGTTCATCTGATCAATCGATACGCCCCATTCTTTCTCGCTAAAATTTGCAAGAGTCTTACTGGTGCTAAGCGGCATAATTCTACCCGTATTATCCGATTGGCTTGGTTTAAGAATCGAGTCTGCCCCAGCGCTAGATATCATCACCTTATATCCAGAACGATTATCCGTCCGAACATTCATCAAAACATCACGTACTTTTGCGGCTTCGTGCGACCCCTTATCAAAATTAAAATTCAATTCATTTCCCGCATCCACACCATTCAAAGTCATTGAAAGTGATTCAGCAAAAACGTTGTGATTATTACATACAAAGAAGCATATAAGTAAAAAAATCAAGCCACTAATCTGTTTAATTTGAATAGTGCTTTTAATTTTTACTATCATGATTACCACCAGTCTACCACAAGCATAATAGATAAAGCAAAGGTTTGTATAAATATTACAACATTATTTTTACAACGTTTATGGCAATCTAGACGTAATATTTCACTACACGTAATTTATCCAACAAAAAATACCCCGAAGGGTATTTTTTAAATAAATTCGTAGACTCGGTTTTTAATTAAGCTAATTCAACAACAGCGCCGGCTTCTTCAAGAGTTTTCTTGAGAGCTTCAGCTTCATCTTTCTTAACTTTTTCCTTGACAGTTGCAGGAGCACCATCAACGATAGCTTTTGCTTCACCAAGACCAAGGCCAGTAGCCTCTTTAACAGCCTTGATTACAGCGATCTTCTGAGCACCAGCGTCTTTAAGAACAACGTTGAATTCAGACTTGCTTTCTTCTTCAGAAGCAGCGGCAGGAGCAGCAGCAACAGCAACAGCGGCAGCAGCAGGCTCAATACCATATTCATCCTTAAGAGTATTTTTGAGTTCGTTAACTTCAAGAACGGTAAGATTTACTAGTTCTTCAGCTAATTTTTTAATATCAGCCATGTTAGACCTTTCTATAATTAGTATTTCTATAATTAGTAATTTAATATTTGTTCATTTAGAACATTACAACATTGATTGTTTCAATATAAACCCGAAGGATATATCAAATTTAAGCTTCTAGCTTTGCTTCCAAACCGGAAACAATACCAGAAAGTCCACCGGAAAGACCAGAGATAGAATCGTTGACTGGTGAAAGCAATTGTGCAACCACCTGTGCGACCAATTCGTTCTTGGAAGGAAGAGCAGCAAGTGCAGTAATTTCAGCAGTGTCGATCATACGACCAGCTTCGCTAAAACCACCAACCAGCTTCAATGCCTTATGTGTCTTTCCAAAATCAGCTAAGATTTTTGCTGGAGCAACCTCGTCAGAATCAGAAATTGCATAAACCAATTGTCCAGTTAGATGAGTGGTATCAGTGTCTTTATAGACAGCGATTTCATTCATCGCAACACGAACCAAGCGGTTCTTTACAATTTTGATCTTTACGCCCTGCTCACGAGCAGATTTACGCAAATCCTCAAGATCAGCAACGGAAAGTCCCTGATAATTTGCGTAAGCAGTTAGCTTTGCGTTTGAAAGTAGCTCAGTTAAATCAGCAACCAATGTATTCTTTTTATCTTTTGAAATTGCCATAAAAAGTTTTTCCTTGATTGTTAAGAAGTCTACGAATTGTTAAAATCCGTTACCAATTTTAAGAATTTTCCTCGGTGACCTAATTAAGACCAACCTAAAGATGTAAACATTTTATTTTATACACCTCTATGCAGATCCGTCACTGTCTATGGTAACTGATAATATTGTATCAGATTTCCAAATATATTGCAAACTAATAGAAGAAGGGAACGGATGAAAATTCTTACTCGTGATGATATTTTCCCCCAAGATTAATTTCTTGCGCACGATATAACTGTTCCGCCAGTATTACTCGCACTAACTGGTGGGGGAAGACAAGTTTTGAAAGACTCCAGACAAAGTTGGCTCTATCCCGAATTTCGTCTGTAAAACCGAAGGCGCCCCCAATCAGAATTACTACTTCTTTAGCGTCAACGAATTGCTGGTTAAGTTTATTAGCTAGCTCCACGGAAGAAATATTTGTCCCACGCTCATCTAAAACTACCACAAACTCATGCCCCGAAAATGGCCACCCCTCTAAATACTTTAATAACTTATCCTCATCAAAAAACTGCCACTCAACATTAAACGGCTTTTTTAGTCTTTTTTCATACTCAGAAATCGCCGAATTTACCCAATCTTGATGCTTTTTCCCACCAGCAATTACACGAATCATATATCTCACCCTTCTATCTTTTTGTTTAATTATAACAGAATCACCCCTCCCCATAGTCATAATCACAACACTATCTGTGTAATACTTCTGTATTTATTACAACACACGTCAAGCAATCTCTGTTAGTGCTGTGGAAATCTCTCCATAATTATTTTATTTAATTATTTGTTGACTTTTTTACAGGACTGACATAATATAATATCAATATTATATTAAACAGACAGGATGCGAGGTGATGTCTGAATTACCAGAAAAACAAATAAAACGACTCCGCTCGCTTATTCAAGAAGCGGAAACCAATTTAGCCGCAGCCAAAGAACTACTCATTTCTGTAGTAGGTGATGGTGATGTAATCACCGCCCCACGAGAAGTTGTAGTTTCCGGACCCGAAGGTAAAATTATTGAGGGTGTTTTTGATGGTCAGATCATGATTGATCAAGATGGCAAAAACTATCCAGTTCCAGCAAACTACGCCAGTAAGTCCAAGCTCGTTGAGGGTGACATTATGAAGCTCACTATTACCCCTGAAGGTAAATTCCTCTACAAGCAGATCGGACCAGTTGAACGCAAAACCGTCATTGGAACTCTAACTCATCATGACGATAAATATTTTGTAGAAGTAAATGGCCGTGAGTACGAAATTCTCTACGCTTCCGTAACTTACTTCCGTCTGCGTGAAGGCGCACAGGTTTCGGTTGTTATCCCAGCCAACAACGACCAGGCCAACTGGGCTGCAGTGGAAGCCTCTCTCTAGTAGTAAGTCTTTTAATCTAATTAAAAACACCCTGGCCAGGGTGTTTTTTAAAACCTCACCAATCAATATTCTCCCTCCGCACCGACATATGCTAGAATATTTCTAATGAAGGCCTTATATCGTAAATACCGTCCCCTTAAACTCTCTGATGTTGTTGGACAAGATAAAACTATTCATCAGCTACAGGGAGCTATTAGTCAAAACAAGATATCCCACGCCTATCTTTTCATTGGCCCAAGAGGTTGCGGAAAAACCTCCGTCGCTCGCATCTTTGCACACGAAATCAATCAATTCGATTACCAACTAGAAGATTCCTATGTTGATATTATCGAAATCGATGCTGCCACTTTTACTGGCGTTGATAATATTCGTGAATTACGCGAAAAAGCCATGATTATCCCCACCACTGGTAAATACAAAGTCTATATTATCGACGAAGTACATATGCTATCAACCAGCGCTTTTAATGCCTTACTTAAAATTCTTGAAGAACCACCTGCTCACGTTGTCTTTATCATGGCCACCACTAACCCTGAAAAAATCCCCGCTACTATTGCTTCGCGTACTCAAATCTACCGTTTTAGTCTAGCCGAACCAGAAGTAATGCAAAACTTTCTCAGGAAAATTTCAGATCAAGAGGGAATTAACATTTCAGATGCTGCGCTACGTATTATTTCCGAAAGGGGCGGCGGCTCATTCAGAGACTCCTTATCCATTCTCGATCAACTCAGTACGATTAGCGACAAAGAACAACAGATAGATGAAACGGCCGTCTCTGAAGCTCTAGGTATTCCAAGTCAGCAGGGGATCTTCGATTTACTCCAAGCCTACCAAGAGTCCGATACTGCCAAGATCACAGAAACTCTTTCAATATTACTTAATGCCGGCTTTACTGCCGACTCTATCACCACAGAATTAATCCAACAAATTATTAAAACCCCTTCCCCAAAAACCCTGCCTTTAATTGAGCGACTTTTTTCCGTTACAGGTAATTTTCTAGAAGCAAAACTAACCGTAGCTCTTATTTCTACCACTCAAAGTCTCACTACAAAAACAGTCGACCCCCTAACCACATCCCAAACTTCGAATCCAGCCATGGCCTCCAATAAGACTATAAACTCCGCCCCCACAGTTGAGACTTCACTCTCCTCGCCTTCAACAACTCAGAAAAAATCCGAAACCTCCAGCGCCTTTGCTAGCATCCGTAATCAACTTGTTAAGAACGCTAAAAACCACAAAGCTGAACACGCACTTCCTCCGGTCGAGCCAGAAGACCTCACTCCAGTAGCTCCACCAACTCTACCTGAAGCCGTTGTTGACTCCGCCGGCAGTTTTAACTTTAATGGCTTTGTTGCTAACGTATCTAACGTCAACCCCACTCTTCTTACTGCTCTCAAAAAATCCTTCTTCCTGATTAATGGTAAAGATTTCGATATTTATCCTGAAAAGCCAGTCTATTGGCGCATTTTAAGCCAAAAAAATAACCTCGACATCCTTCGCGGCGCCATCAACTCAATCAATCTCACTGTGAAAAATCCTGATACCGATGTTATTCCAAAAACTGCCGTCTCCTTTGACCAGGCTGCAGTTGGGCAGACCGCCAAGCCAGACACATCCTCCCCAAACTTAAGCTCACTTTCTGCTATAATGGGTGATATACAGGAGGTCACCGATAACCCATTTTAGAAAATAGGTGAGATTAGTTATGGCAGAATCAAAAGATACTACAGAAAAGAAATCCAAAAAGAAGACCATCTCTCAGAATGATCCAGAACTTTTTGGTGGTCGCATCCCACCACAAGATATCGACGCCGAACGTTCGCTATTAGGTGCGATTCTACTCAACGACTCCGCCTTTCCGGAAGTTCTCGAAAAAATCAAACCAATTGACTTCTACGAAAAAAAACATGGCACCATTTATCGCGCCATGATGTCGCTCTATGAGCATAGCCAACCAATCGATCTGCTTACTTTAAGATCAGAGCTTAATAACCAAAAACTAATTAAAGAAGTTGGTGGCGCCCCCTATCTTACTGAGCTGACCAATGTTGTTCCCACAGCATCCAACGTCTTATCCTATGCCAAGCTAGTAGAACAGACTTCTATTCGTCGCCGTCTAATTCGTGCTGGCACCGAGATCACCAATCAAGCCTATGACAGCGCTACTGATGTCTCTGCTATGCTTGGCGCTGCCGAAAAAGAACTTTTTGCTGTTTCTGATCAAACCACAAAAACTGAATATGCCGCCCTAGAGGATCTTCTTGTTGATGCCTTTGATCGTATGGAGGCCCTTCATACTAATAAAGGTGCGCTCCGTGGGCTTAAAACTGGTTTTCGCGACCTCGATAACAAGACAGCGGGCTTTCAAAGAGGTGATCTTATTATTATCGGCGCCCGACCTGCCATGGGTAAAACTACCTTCGCCCAAAATCTTGCCTACAATATTGCAGGCATTAATAAGCGTGGCGTCCTCTTCTTCTCTATGGAGATGGCCAAGAATGAAATTGTCGACCGTATGATCGCTAGTACCTCTGGTGTGGATTCATGGCATATTCGTACTGGTAATATTACTGCCGATGATTTTGCCAAAATTGGTGACGCCCTAGGTGAGATGAGCGAAATTCCGCTTTATCTTGACGACACCAGCTCAATGACCGTCCTCGAACTTCGCAATAAAGCCCGTCGCGCCGCCCATGATCACGATATTGGTCTCATTATCGTAGACTACCTCCAGCTCATTTCCGGTTCTGATCGCTATGCTGGTAACCGTGTGCAAGAGGTTACTGAAATCTCTCGTGGCCTTAAAACCCTTGCTCGTGAACTAGAAATTCCCGTCATTGCCCTCGCCCAGCTCTCTCGTGGCGTTACTGGCCGTGATGATCCACGCCCAGTCCTCTCTGACCTTCGTGAATCCGGTTCCATCGAGCAGGATGCTGACCTTGTGATGTTCTTACACCGTCCAGATTATTACCATCAAGAAGATGGTTATGAACCGACCAACGTCACTGAACTTCTCATGGCCAAGCACCGTCATGGGCCTATCGGTAAAATTGAACTCTACTTCCATCCTGAGCTCCTCCGTTTTATGTCACTTGATAAAACCAGGGAATAGCACGAAATTATTTTTCATGCTAAAATACTAATGTGGGTAAATTAAATCCAAATAAATATTTTCTTTACAAAAATCGTTTCATTATTGGCTACATCCTTCTCGCGGCCAGTTTTCTAACATTGATACTTTTTGTACCCAAAATCGCTCTTACTGGCCTATCAACTAGCGAGATCACTTCTGCTACCGCCAGCCAAAATCTCAACCTTCGCAGTATTTTTGATGGACAACTCGTTGATCTCCCGTATCGCCTTCTCCAAAAAACCGTCTTTAAATTCATTGGTATTACCACCTATTCCGTCATTATTCCAAGCATTATTGTTGGTGGTTTTCTAGGCTTCTTTCTGATTCTTCTCTTAAACCGCTGGTTCAAAAATAACACCGCCATTATCGCCAGTATTATTGCCGTCCTTTCCTCAAACTTTCTCTTCCTAGTAAGTAACGGCACTCCTCTTATCATGGTCGTCTTCTGGCCGACCTTACTACTCTGGCTTGGCTCCAAGGTTCAAGGCAAAGAACGACCCGCCCCAATTTGGTCCTTCATCTTTGCCTTCGCCCTATTTCTTTCCAGCTTCACCCCTTACATGATTTATCTCATCATCCTCATTCTCATCTATACCATCCTTCATCCGCACCTTCGCTTTACTATTAAAAACCTCCCCCGCCTTCCTTTTATTCTCGTTAGTTTATTTATTCTAATCGGATTCGGTTTTATGGGCTTCATCTTCTTACGGCATCCAGAAACCATTAAACCGCTTCTTTACTCAGGCGACTTTAAACTTTCTACTTATTTTAATAATCTCAAGCAAGCCTTCCTACCATTTTTCACCTGGCATGGTGTCATAGAAAGCATCTTCCTCGCACCTCAAATTAGTCTACCCGCCACCTTCATTGCCATTATTGGCCTAGTTTCCACCTTTAAAGGCTTTTTTGCCAGTCGAAACTCTATTGCGATTTTCTTAATTATTTTCACTATTCTCATCTCTGGCTTCCACACCGATTACGCCGTTCTCTTAATTCTGCCTTTTACTATCCTCATCGCACATGGCCTACGTTATATTATTTACAAATGGTACAATCTTTTTCCCGAAAACCCCTACGCGAAGCTCTTCGGTGTAATTCCAATCACTATCTTTCTCTTCACCATGATTACCTCGGATCTTTCACATTTTATCTCTGGTTATCGTTATGCCGCCCCAGTTGCTAACCAATTCAATAGTGATCTGTCTATGGTTCTTACTCATGCAAAAGCTGGTGACTACCTACTACTTGACGAAAATGATGATTTTTCAAAGCTGTTAATTGCCGCCAACACCGTTAAACCAATCTTCAGAGACTCACTCAACTACTACATTACTACGGATGTTAGTAGCCTACCTAAAAATTCAAAGATCTACACCATTGGCAAAACCAACCATACGCAATTAGAACTTCAAAAAGTTTATACCTCCTCAAAATCTCAAAACTCTGATCGTCTATACCTATATTCCGTAAAGTAATCTGTTATAATAAGTAAAATAATAAATATATAAGGAGATGTTCTATGGGTGCTACTTTTGACCAGATGAAAATGATTAATACATTAAGAAAAGCCCAAAAAGACTTAAAAAACGAGATCGTAGAAGTTGAAGCCGGCGACGGTGCTGTTGTTGTCCAAATTACCTGCG
>CALFGG010000010.1 GCA_937958235.1 uncultured Candidatus Saccharibacteria bacterium | reverse complement strand
ACCGGATATCGATTTCGTTTTGGCAATCTCGCGGTCCTTTTATCTTCCACCAGAAATTGTTTCTTCTTTCCATCAAACAATACTACCGTTTTTTTACCATCACAAAAATTCAGTTCCACTCGGTAAAAATCTGCTCCCCGCTTTAAAATCTCACTATCACTTGCTTTAAAAGATTTACCCCTTAGAGCCTCGTAGATTGCTTCCAGGACCGATGTTTTTCCAGATCCGTTCTCGCCAATTAATAAACTTGTTTTCTTATTACATCTCAACAAAAATTCATCGTGGCTTCGAAAATTCACCAATTGCACACTTTGAATAATCATTAACTAGCTCCAGTTTTATTAGCTTAACTCTTTAATGGCATAATAATATGGGTATAATTATTTGATTTTTCATTCCTAATTAACACCGGTGCTAGTTTCCCAGAAATTCCAAAAGTTAAATTTTCTTCTTCAATTACATTAATTACATCAATTAGATATCTTGAATTTAAAATCACCTTACCATCGGCTAAAATTTCCGCTTCAATATCCGAAGCATTTTCACCAAATTCATTCGCCACTGAAGATACCGAAAAGGTCTGGCTATCACTTTTAGCTTCACATATAATCGACCCCCCAACCCCTCTTGAAAACAATGCTGCTAATTTTACAATTCGGAGCAACTCCGCCTTACTCATTTTTATATCCGAACCAACCTGTTCCGGAATCAATCTACGATAGTCAGGGAATGATCCATCGATTAGTTTAGATGTAATTTCAATCTCTCCCAAACGGAAGCGTACTTGAGAATTATCAAAAACGATTTCAATTTCATTCATATTATCAGACATTGCCCCAAGCACATCAACTAGACAACCAGAGGGCACAATCGCCTTCACATCGCTCTCCACCTTCTCAATAAATAACCTCTCAGCCAACCTATAACCATCCGTTGCCGCAATATATAAAGACCCCTCATAAGTATTAAAATATACACCAGTTAAAGCTGGCCTTGTAGTATCCGATGAAGCCGCAATTTTCACCTCATTAATTCCGGTCTTAAATGCCTCTACACTCATTCGATAAATTACTGCCTCAGCCTCATTAATATCAGGAAGTTCTGGAAAATCCTCCGCAGGTGCGCCATTAAATGTTGACTTATATTTTCCGGAAGCCACAGTTAACTTTGAATCGCTGCCACTTAGTTTCACCTCACCTTTTGGTAAGTTACCAACAAAGTCAGCTAATAGCCTAGCTGGTACAGTAATTTCACCATCACGAGAATCAGCAACTCCTAAATAATTAACAATCGCCATATCTAGGTTGGTAGTAATTAACATCACCTTATTATTACTTGCTTTTATAAGTACATTATTCAAAATTGGTAAAGTCGTCTTACTTCCTGCTGCTACTCGACTCACAACACCAAGAGCCTTCGCTAATTTTCCTTGTTCTACTATGATTTCCATAACTCTCCTTTATTAAATAATTAATTGTAGTAGTAATAGGCTATGTGTAAAATGTGTATAACTATATTTTACAGAGGTAAACAAATTATTCTTTTGTGTAAAACCTGTGGGATAACTTTGTAAAACTTAGTGGATAAATCTTACTTTTCAACATCTTTTTGTTTAAAATTATTTTTTGGACTTCTTTCCACATAGTTTTCCTCTACTTTTTCACTAGGTTTTCCGCCCACCTTTCCACATCTTTTCCACAACTACTCACTTAATTGTTCTCTAATTTCACTTATCTCGTCCCGCAGACTAAAATTCAACTTCATATCGGATTCAATTTTTTTAATTCCATGCATTACCGTCGTATGGTCCTTAACTCCCACTTCCAAGGCAATCTTAGGGGTGCTCATTTGTAGATCTTTTGACATTAAAAACATTGCAACCTGTCTTGCAGTCTTAATATTAGAAACACGACTTTTCCCACATAATTCATCGGGTGTAATATTATAGTAATCTGCAACTTTTCCAACTATTGTCTTAGGGGTTAGGTTTCTACTTCTCACACCACCAGTTGAGATCGATGCTAATCCGTCTTGAATAATCGACAGTGGGGAAACACCCTTTAGTTCTGAAAGTGCAATAATTTTTCCATATAAACTCTGTAAGTCTCGGATGTTTGTTTCGACATTTTTAGCGATATATTCAATTGCTTGATTTTCCACATCCACCCCATCAAATTCCGCCTTTGCATGTAAAATAGCACAACGATCCTCGAATGTTGGGTATTGTAAATCAAATGCACCAGTCATAGTTAATCTTGACGCTAGACGTTCATCAACGGTCTTAATTTGGCTTGGTAGGCGATCGCTCGTAATAATTACTTGCTTATTCGCCTGATGCATATCGTTAAATATATTAAAGAATTCTTCTTGGCTTTTCTCTTTACCTACGATAAATTGAAAATCATCAATAATTAAAACATCAAGTTTTTGGAATTTTTTATGAAAATTCTCCATATCACCCTTACGCACGGCAGTAATAAAGTCGCTGTAAAAATGGTTAATTGGTGTATAAAGAATCTTTAATTTAGGGTTTCGTTTTAGTAACTCATTCCCAATCGCTTCAACCAAATGTGTTTTTCCAAGCCCCGGTCCGCCATATAAGAAAAAAGGATTATACTTGTCACCAGGATTTTCAATAATATTCTTTGCTACCGCCACCGCAAGTTCATTATTTGTTCCGACCACAAAATTATCCATTGTGAATTTATTATTTAGTCCAGTTAAAAGTGTTGGATTAAAATTATTTGTCGGTATCTTTATCTTTTCGACAGTATTTACCCGTGTTTGCAAATCCTCTAGCACTACTTCGCGGGGTTTTTTGATGCGCGTTGCATTATTTACAATGACGTAGTTTGTATTTTTTACAGATATTTTATTAGATACGAGGGCGTCTCTAATTTGTTGGTCAAATTTCTTACGAATATTTGCCTGCATAAAAATATTAGGTACTCCAATCTGGATCATCCCATCATCGGTGCTAATGAGGGAAGTATTAGTCTGTGCAAAGAATGTTGCATAATTTTCCTGAGAAATTTTCTGTTCAAGTTCTGCGAGTACATTGTTCCACACATCAAACACAGCCACTACCTCCAGCTTCTTACCGTATAACCTTTATTACCCTCTATTATAACAAATTTTATACTTTTCCACAGGTTTTATTTTTTTAATTTTTTATTATCTAATATAGAAAAAATTCACAGGGGTGGATTTATCCACAACTTTTAATTAATAGGGTATCTAATGTGGAAAACTTCTTGAAAAAAGTGGAAAACTACGGTATAATTAAACACAGTTTACAAATACATGGATTATTAATATAATCCTATGTGAAATAAAAGGAATAATATGCCAAAGCGTACATATCAGCCACATAAGCGTCAGCGCAAACAGGAACATGGTTTCATGAAGCGTAATGCTACCAAAAATGGGCAAAAAGTTTTAAAGCGCCGTCGCATTAAAGGACGTGCTCGCTTAACTTATTAAAAGAATACCGCAAATGCGGTATCTTTTTTTCACTCAAAAATGTTTATGCTATATAATAAGTAGTATATGAAACATTTTCTTGAAACGATTCAGTCCGTTTTTGAGATTGCACCCAAAAAACGTTTCGAGGTTTTTGAGCTTTTTTTAAGCTTTATGCTTTATAATCTTGTCAGTCTCTTGCCGCCGATTGCTACTGCCGGTATTATTTCGGTTATTACGCAAGGTTCCAATTTTCACGCCATCTGGTTTTATGTCATCCTCTTTCTGCTTTTTTATATTATTGAGTACACTCTCCTTGCCTGGAAATATTACATTTATGTCACCCTTTCTCATTATTATTACAATACAGTCCAACAAAAGCTTTTTGATCACGTCATCAATAACATTTCGATAACTGAGAAAATCTCTCGCGGTCGCATTACAGATACCTTCAATGAAGACATCTCGTATCTTATTCAAACTATCAATTCGGCGGCTATTGTGCTCACCGGTGTTATTCAGCTTCTCATCATTTTTCTAATTTTTGCTAGCTATAATGTACCTATTGCTGTCGTCGCTCTCTTAATCGATCTATTTTACATTTTTCTCATGTCCAAAAATTCCAAATTTGTCGCCAAGCATTTTGATGGGGTAAGAAAGTACAAGGATCGTCTTCTCGATGTATTAAATGAGATTCTTAATAATTTAAGGCAAATTAAAACCCTTAATCTTATGCCCATCTTAAATCGTAAAATCTCCTCAAATCGTAGTAGTTTTGATGCTCAGTTCGATAAACGCTATCTGTATCTCACTGCTCGTTATTGTAAGATTCCAATGGTTATTCAGGTTGGTAAAATTATCCTCTATGTTTTACTTGCTGTTTTGGTTTTCAAAAATCAAATTACAATTGATAAACTCGTTCTCTTAATTAGTTATTATGAAATGGTTGTTTTAAACACCAATAAGACTCTCGAAGAATTATTAAATCTCAGTACCTATAATATTCGCCTTCAACGCATTAAGTCTATTCTTAATTACACTAGTTATACTAAGGGTAGTTATGGTGATCTAAACAACGACTATATTAATGGTGATGTTCTTTTTGATAATGTATCTTTTAGTATTAGTGGTCGTGAAATTCTTAAAAATGTTTCCTTTGAAGCCAAGCCAAATGAAATAACCGCCATTGTTGGTCGTCCAGGTTCTGGTAAGACCACCATTATTAACCTACTTTATCGTCTCTATTCAATTAAGTCTGGTAATATTCTTATCGATGGGGAATCAATTTATCATTACTCTAAAAAAGTCTACACCACTAATGTCTCTGGTGTTTTTCAAAAACCACTTATTTTTAAGATGAGTATCCGTGATAATTTAAGTGTTGTTGATCGTAGTCAAAAACAACAAATTAACGCCTGTAAACGTGTTGGAATCTATGAAAAAATCCTTTCTCTCCCACGTGATTTCAACACTGTTTTAAAAGAAAACCGTGGGCTTTTTACTGATGGTGAATTACAGAAACTTGCAATCGCAAGAGCTCTTCTTAGTAAAGCTGAAATTTTATTATTTGACGAAGTAACTAGTAATGTAGATCCAGAAACCTCAAAAGAGATTATCAATATTTTAGAAGATCTTAAAGAGGATCATACTGTGATTATTATTACTCATAAACCAGAAATTATGAAGATCGCCGACAAAGTTGTAGTATTAGATGCTGGACAAGTTGTTGCAAAAGGTAAAAATAAGGAAGTATTTACTAAAAGTCCACTTTATCGTACCTTACGTAATGCAACTTTCACTAAACCTAGTATTGATGATGAGACTGAACATATCGTCGAGGATAGCTCCTCTGATTTTCTGGCTCATGATGAACCAGCTCTCGATCTATAATAAAATTATTGTGATAAAATAAACTAGATGTTATCTAGCAAATATCGTTTTCATTCCCGCGGTGGTGTTAAATATACTTATCAAAAGGGAAAAACCATTAGAACTCCAAAGCTCTCTCTTGTTTTTGCTCCCAATAAAAAACAAAGACAGCGTTATGCTGTAGTGGTATCTAAAAAAGTCCTCAAGACTGCTGTTGGGCGCAATCGTATTCGTCGTCGTCTTTATGAGGCTATTCGTCTAGAATTCGATCCTACAATTAAGTTAGATTGTATTTTTGTAATTTATTCTAGAGATTTTTTGAAAATGGATTTTGAAAAAATAAGAGCACAGATCAGGGAATTATTAGCTAAGGCTAGTGTTGTCTAAAAGTTCTTATTATCTCACCTCTAATATGTTATAATTAACCAAATGTTTGAGTTAATTGATTTTATAATTGTAAATCCGATTATTAATATATTATTTGTTATTTATAACTACATCGGTGATTTTGGTGTAGCTATGATTATCTTTACTATCTTAGTGAAGCTACTCACTTGGCCTCTTGTTAAGAAACAGTTTCTTCAGATGAAGTTAATGCGTAAGATTCAGCCTGAACTCACAGAGATTCGCAAGCGCTGTAATGGCAACAAGCAATTAGAATCTCTACAAATGATGGATCTTTACAAGCGTAATAATGTCAAGCCCTTCACTTCTATCTGGACTCTCCTTATTCAGCTTCCTATCTTCTTCGCTATCTTCTTTGCTATTCGCATCATGGTTACCCCAACCGTAAAGGATAATGTTGAAAAGCGTGCCTATCCTGTTGTTTCCGAAATGACACGTATTGATGAGATTATTAAGCTACAAAAAACATATCTTGAAAATACAGAAACTAATACCTATGATTTTAAACCTCAACTCCTAGGTCAACTCGATCTTTCAACTCGTGCTGGCGTGCAATCCTTTAGCTCGGTTATTATTCTCCTTTTTGTCATTGGTTCTGCCTATACTCAGTATCTAATGTCAAAAATGCAGATGCCTAAAAAGAGCCAGAAGAACACCTGGAAGAAGATGGTTGAGGATGCTAAGGCTGGTAAGGATATGAATCAAGCCGACATGAATAATATGGTTTCGAGTCAAATGAATTTTATGATGCCTATTATGATGGTGATGATTACAATCAACTTCCCGGGTGCTCTCGTTATGTACTATCTTCTTTCCAATATTATCGCTATTATTCAGCAGAAAATTGTCTTTAATCAGGCAGATAATCAGATGGATAATAACACTGATCGTGCAATCCTTCGTGAATTAAAGAAGAAAACCTCTGATATTAAAGAAGCAGAAGTGATTGAGAATAAGAAGACTGGTACTAGAATCACTCGTATTTCGGCCAAAGACGCAAAAAACTCTTCTCGTGAATTTTCACAAAAAAATAAACACGAAAAATCCGATAACCAACCAGATAACGGTTAGGAGAATAGGAGTTTTTATGAATCGTGATGAATCGATTCGCTTTGCAACAAAATATCTCGAAGATCTTTTATCTTTCTTCGGTATTAATGTGGCTGTATGGTCTACTATCGACGATGATGTTATCCAACTTAGTGTACCAAGTACTAGTTTAAATTCTTTATTGATTGGCAAGAATGCAGATAATCTACGTGCTCTTCAGCATGTTGTTTCTATGGCTCTTGTCGCTCATAATTCAGAGGTTACTAGGGTTAACGTGGATGTCGCTGATTATAAGCGCCAACGTGCTGAACGTATTGAGCAAAAAGCTGAAGGCTGGATTCAAAAAGTTCGTGAAACTGGTGAATCGATGATCTTAGAGCTTAATGCTGTAGATCGCCGTATTGTTCATAAGCTAGCCGAGGATTATTCTGATATTACAACCCATTCTGAGGGTGAAGGCCGTGCAAGACACTTAGTTATTGAAAAGAAGTCAATCTAATAAAAAAATACCCGGTAAACGGGTATTTTTTATCCTTTTCTTATTCTTTATTTATCGACTTTTCCGACAATTACTACAAAGTCGTAATTAGTTTTATCGATTCCGGTAGGTAACTCGTTAGCTGCCTTGATTGTAGTTCCGTAATAGGTTTCTAGTTTCTGTTTAGTCTGCTCCTTATTGCCGAGATTATAGACTATAACTTTTTCTGTATATTCTCCTGTTGGGGCATTACCAGTTCCAGTCACCCTAAAGCCGGCCTTTTCTAGCTCTAGCTTCTCATTGGCTGCGATTCCAGATTCATTTGTTCCATTTAATACTAAGATCCTTGAAGTCGCAGGGGAATCACTGTAGTCCGCAATCTTTGAATCAAGATATTGTTGAATTTTTGTATAATTTTGCGCCCCTGCGCTTGGAATTACAAAGGAGATATCAAGTCCACCAACAGGGAAGCTTGCATTTCTTACTAAATCACCATCTTTTAATCCAGTTAAAGGTGCAGAGGCGATGTTGGCGGGATTAAAGTTTGAAAACACCTTTGCTGCGGTCTTCATTTCATCAATATTCACATTAGTTCTTAGATTATCTCCTAGTACGTTCACAAGATTAATCATAGCTGGAATATCTAAACCTTTTTCAGCGATCTTATTTTTGATTCCCACTAATACTTTTTGTTGATTTTCACCTCTCGTGAAATCACCACCCACTGAGCCATGTCTAGCTCTTGCGAGTCCTAGTGCTTTTTCGCCGTCTAACACTGTTGGTACTCCAGCCTTCATGCGAATCCCGGTGTAATAATAATCGTTAATATCATCATCTACTGTTACGGTAATTCCACCTAAAGCATTTACAATTTGCACCAACGACCCCCAGTTCACATGTACATAATAATGCATCTCCATTCCACTAATTGTCGATAGCTCTTTCATTACTGCTGTTGCCCCAGCTTCTTCATTCTTTCCATTATTACTAGCACAAGCAAATACTTCGTTAATCTTGCCAGTATAGCAAGCCTCTTTTCCTACTTTTAGATCTCGTGGCAAGCTCATTGTTACCGCATTTTTTGCATTTTGATCAACAGACATAATCATTAATGAGTCTGTTAATTGCGCCCCATCATGTACTGCGTGCCCTTCAGCTCCTGTCATATCATATCCTGATGTTCCAAAAATCGCGATATTAGTACGACCCTTTGCATCCATTTTTAATGGCGTAACTTTTTCAGATACCACAGTTTTTACGAGATCAACTAAACCAGATTTTCCACCAGTTAATTTTGAGACTAAACGATCACCATATAAATATGCTGCAACTCCGCCTCCAATTAGTATTATTAATACTATCGTTAATTTTAAATGGCGTCTAAAAAAACCTTTTTTCTTATGGTTATTTTTTTCTGTCTCTAAAGAGTCTTTTTCTCGTCTTCTTCCAAACAATTCATCGGTTCCAAGTGCTACTGAATTTTCAAGAAATTCATCATAGTCTTTCTTTGATGTTTTAGGTGTCTTCTTTTTAAATAAACCAATCGATCTAGTCGACGAAGGTGA
>CALFGG010000009.1 GCA_937958235.1 uncultured Candidatus Saccharibacteria bacterium | reverse complement strand
GGTGGCAATCTCAGTATCAATCAGACTGCCCTCAATCTTGCCTGGCCTTCCTCCGGTCATGGTATTACTCCTACCGACAACTATCGCAATGCCTTAATTCAAACTGGCGTTAATCGTCTTGGTGACCGCTGGTCAATGATGGGCGCTAGTTGTGACGCCTTTGTTGCTGCTGTTCTTCGTTTTTCCGGTATCGATAAAAACTTTGCCTGCTGTGGTGTAAGTAATAGTGGAGCTACTTCTACTTACATACGTAATTCTGGTAAATTTATTGAAGTTGAAAACCGCCAAGGTTCACTTAAACCCGGTGATATCCGCCTCAGTTCTGGTCATATTGAAATTTATGTTGAACAAAATGGAGTAGGCAAAATCGCCTCCGCCTCACATGGTTCACGCACCGGGGAACTATTGCCTTTCTATGACAACTCTTCCACTTTTAAAGCCTATCGTTTCATTGGTAATACAAACATTTAAATTTAAAATCTCAAATTATGAAAATCATTAATCAAAAACCCACAAAGAAAATCAAAAAACAAAACTTTATTTTTGACCTCACTAAGACCGCCAACAAAAAAGGGAATCATCTCCTCAATATGATTATTTTCTTCCTACTAATTTCACTTTTTATCCTTATTTATTTCTTTATTACTTGGATTACCAACTACGATAAAACTGCCACTCTCGATTACTACATAGCCCCCGCCACCGCCACTATTTCTCTTAATCAAGAAATTCTCAAACCAGAAGGTAAAATTAAACTTAAGCCTGGTACCTATAATATTACAGTTAAAAAAACTGGGTTTAATGATTATTCCACCACTTTAGAATTAAAACACAATCAAACCACCTATTTTTATAATACCCTCGAACCTACATCCGACAACCTCGACTATTACCAAACCCACCCCGATGATGCTTCGCGCGTTCAGCACGTTGCTGATACCCAGGCTGATCTTGAAAGAAAAAATTACACAGATGGTGACCCTATCTTCAACATTACACCTTACTCCAGCTACCAAGATGGCTTTTCTATTATTGCCGAAAAACAAGATAATACTTCAAAAATTCTTCTCAAGATTAATCTACTAACCTGTTCTGATTCACAACTTCAAAATCTCAAAGAAGCCGCTTACCAATATTTAAAAAATCATCAGGTTAATCCCGATAACTACGATATTAATTTTTCAAATTGTTAATTAAAATAACAAGCCACTTCTTATTCATTCCTATTATGCTAAAATAGAGTTATGAAAAAGGTCAACTTCATTTCTCGTCAATTTTTTGTCATCTTTTGTCTCCTAACTCTATTTATCTCCATTTTTTACCTAAATCATCCCACTTTTGCTGAGTCAGATGAACCTAGTAACACCCCCACCACCACCTCTCTTACCGACCAACTTTTTAATAATTTAAAAATCAACGCCAAGGTAAAGGTCTCTCCAAAGTTTCAGGAAAACGACATTATTTTCTATAACCCGAATGGTGGTGGAAACTGTTCACCTGGTCTAGGCTTTATCACTGGTAACTGCGGCGGAGATGTTACCAGTACCACCATGTCTGAACGTCAAGATGAAGTGATTAGAAAATATGGTGAAATTGCCATGAAGCTCCAGATTGAATATGGTGTTCCATGGGAAATCCCATTTGGTCAAATGAGAAAGGAATCTAGTCTCGGAACCGCAGGTATTGCCAAAAAAGTTGCCGATAAAGGTTATTACAACTGGATGGGAAAAACATATAAAGAAAATGGTTTATACAATATATCTGAATATATATCTTCGGGTGGAATTAAGTGGTCAATGTATAGCAGTATCGGCAACATGATCGCTGGATGGGCGGTAGATTATATGCGAAATGGACTTTATGATAAAGCTTTTCAATATCTTGATAAAAATAATTATGATATCAAAAAGTGGTTTTTTACCATGATTAAAGTATACTGTCCACAAAGTGAATGTGACTTACATGAATCTTATTGGGCAACCGTTAATAGTGTTGTACAAAGAGCAGATCAAATCGGCAAAGAACTCGGTTGGCCTACCTCCGCCGAACTTGCAAAACAACAAAATATCGAAATTGGTGGAAAATATCCAGTAAAAGGTGATATCAAAAAACAGTTAAATGCCGCCCCTCATTCACTCAATGTCGACTGTTCACCCCTAAAAAATTCTACCGACTCTACCACTAGTCCCTCTACAAGTGCAGCCACTTCATCTACTACATCATCTTCTACTTCAGCAGATACCACAAATTCTTCCTCAAGCACCCCCACTACAACAAGCTCCTCCTCCACCTCAAGTTCTACCCCAAGCACCACTTCAAGTAGCGGAAAAATTGTTGTCAACACCACCTGGAAGGATGGTTGGATCACTAGTGGTATCGATGGCTATGTTAAGGAAGACGCCTTTGCCTTTGCCGCATCAAAAGGTGCCACTGTTGGCTCCTCCCCGCGAGGTGACTATGACACAATCATGAATGGAAAAATTGGCCCAAATAAAATTACCTTGCACAACACCGAGGGAGGTAATCAAAACGGCAGTCAGGGGTTAATTTTGTATGATCTCAATCATTTTTATCCCCCCCATTTTACTGTTGATCTTAAACAGCATAAAGTTTATCAACACTTCAGTATTAATAAACCCTCCGATTCAATTAGAACCTATGATGCCTCTGCGGGTATACAAATCGAGGTTATTGGATTTTCCACTATTAAATCGGTAAATCATCCATGGTATCTCCTAAATACTAACATCTTTAAAGCTGACGATTGGCTTTATCTAGCAAAATTATTAGTTGCTATTAGTACAGAGACAAAAATCCCCCTCACATCATCACTTAGTTGGAAAGGTGTTCCCCCCCGCCTCAGTGCTGAAGAATTTAAAAAATACGAAGGAGTTCTCGCCCACATGCACGCTCCACTTCCCAATGACCATAATGATACAAATGATATTTGGCACTTTGTCGAAAACGAATTAAAAAGAATCGATGGAGTCGCCAGTACCTCCTCTGGATCTAACTCAACACACGGTAATTCCAACTGTGGCGGAAGACAATCTATCGATCCTTCTAACATGACTAACTATCTTCAATGCGATCCACAATGGGGACAATCACCATTTGGTTCTAGCACAATTTGCAATGCTGGCTGTGGCCCAACTTCTTTTGCCTCCTTAGCAACCATGCTCTTAGGACAACAAATTTTACCTACTGAAACTGCTAAAGTTGCGGGTGATGCTGGTATGTATGTTCGCGGCGTTGGTAGTAGTCATCTAGTTACTCAAACCTTAGCATCTCATTATGGATTACAATATGAAAAAATCCCAACTCCTGCAAATGCCAGTCAAGCCATAGAAATTATGAATAAATACCTCGACGAAGGATGGACTCTCCACATTAGTGGTAAGGGAACCGCTCCCTTCTCAGCCAATGGACATTACATTGCCGTTCGTGGCAAATCAAGTGACGGTAAATGGCTTCTCTTCAACTCAGCTGGAGCTGGTAAAGACCCCAATAATCTTATTATGGATCCACAAACCATCGTCTCAGCAGGCTTATGGCTAAATAATATAAATGCAGTAAAGAGGTAATTATGTTAAATTTTTATAATAGACTGAGTCAACAACTCGATAAAATCAAAGATAATAAGATACTGTCAAGAGTCCTAGGTTTTTTTACCATTCTCATTCTTATTGGATTTCTCACCTTCCTCTTCATTAATCAACGAAATTACAATTCTGACCAATTCCAGAAAAATCCCATCTCTGGTGAAGATATAAACCTATATTCTGGTGCCAGTATCTCATCATGGGATAAATATATTAAAATTTATAGCCTCCATAATATTAAAGATAAATCATCTATGTCAATTAATACTTTTACTAAGGTATCATCTCTAATTGAACAATTCATTACTTTCTCTTATCCTCAGATAAAAACTGTTAGTTATAATAAAGATAGTATTAAAGAACAGGGGAGAACTTATAGCTTCAAAATTACCGCCGATACTGGTCAAGTTTTTGATATTACCACAACAGAGATCTCCGACACACAAATTTCCACAGATTTTTATAGCTATAATAATAAAATTTTTAGCTTTAATGAGTCTGATTTTAAAACTATCTACACCCACCCATCAAAACTTGCCCTCTTGTTACCAAAAACCTTCTACCTATCGGAAGAAAAACAGGTTACTATTAGTAAAAACCTAGATGGGCAATATCAAATTTCCGTAGAATCCTGCGGTGATCAATCAATTATTAATCAAGCAAAAGAGCGCGTCAATAAATGGCTACTTGAAACTAATTTTAATCCTGAAGAAATAAATTTTCTAACCCCAAATTACTGTGATGATGATGGGCACAATCATCACGATCACGATGATCATGATGATCACGATGACTAATTAAATAAAACTATAATCATTAAAATTATAACCATACTCTTCTAATAACTTCTTAATATAATCATTATTATTCACACCCTCAACTCTAAGACATAAGAAGGTTGGGCATTTCTTTAACTCATCACCCTCAACCTCATATAGCGTAGTTGTTTCAACCCCAACAACCGTTTCAATTGGCAAAATTTGATTAATGGATTTTGCCTTATCTGTCTTATAGATAAAGTCTTTCGCAGCCTCATCTGCAACCAGTTTTAATACATCATAATCATGAATATTTTCACGATATTTATCAAAACCATTTTTTTCATCTAAGAGATATGTATGAACTAAAGCAGTTTTATTACTTTCTAGATCAATATTTATTTTTTTTGATAAGAAACCATCCTTACTAATCTCAACCTCGACATTCTTTTTTGGATAAAATCGCGTAGATCCATCTACCTCTTTACCATCAATTTTTACTTTAGCACCATATGGGGCCACCAATATATTAACCCTTGCGTTTCTCAACCCATCAATAACTAAGTTAGTTATAATAAAACCCATAAAAATTAATATTACAACAAAAACTACGTGTATAATAATATTATTACCTCTACTCTTCACTTCCATATCCCAAGTATACCATAAACTATTTAAACTAAACTTCCTCCACTGATGTCATTATTACCTGATTATCTTTAAAATTCTTCACTAAACTCTTTTGCCTCATATTGTCTAGCTCCGAAAACACATCATCAAGTAAAACAACCGGCCTCTTTCCGGTTTCTTGAAAAATTAAATCTGCCTCAATAAATTTCATTGCCAAAATAATTGATCGAAGCTCTCCTCGACTCGCCGTTCCATCCGCCTCTCTCTCATTAAATAAAAACACAAAATCATCACGATGAATTCCAAAACCCGTATGACCAAGCACAAGATCTCTAGCTAGTTCCACCTCTAATCGATTAAAATAATCTGCCTCAGAAATCTCACCCCCAAACAGCTCTAATTTTAGATATACAGAATCATCATTATCCACAATTGAGTGATATACATCCGAATATATATTATTTAATTTTTCCAAATATTGCTTTCGTCGGTTTCGAATCTCTAACCCATACTTGGCTAGTAAAATATTCCAAGAGAAGAAATCGCTCTTCGAAATTCTTCCAGCTTCACCCTCTTTTACGTATCTTTTTAATAATTCATTTCTTTGTTTTAAACTCTTCTCATATTTTAAGAGGGAACTACTATAAGGTTCATCAAATTCCGCCAATACTCTATCAAAGTAAGTCCTCCTTTTTGTCGGACTTGTTGCCACTAGGTGTAGATCATCTGGTAAAAAAAGCACTACCGGATATCGATTTCGTTT
>CALFGG010000008.1 GCA_937958235.1 uncultured Candidatus Saccharibacteria bacterium | reverse complement strand
AGAGCTCATTTCTATTTGAAGTGTTATATCTGGATTATCAGTAGAATATGTAAAAATTTTATTTTCAATATTATTAATATTTTCATTTCCGCAAAGCAAGAATATTGTTTCTGGCGAGATCTTTTCGTCGCCTTCTTGAAGTAATGCATCCAAAGTTTTTCTCTCTAACGAGTACGGAGCACCAGCATTAAAACCATAGCTAAGGATATCCGTATTACACGCCTGCTCTAATGTCGCACTGTCATTCATGAGTAGAGTTAGCCATTCCACGCTCGCTTCATTGATAATCCGGTTTGCCTCAAAAACATCATCCTTCCGATCGCTTTTAAAATCCAATTCAAAGATATTTCTCGTGATAATATGCGTTTTTTCATGATCCAAGACATGCTTAAATGCATTATTATCCAATTTGCTAACATCATCATCACTAGACAATTTATTAGGCCCAAAACCAGTATCCATCGCATAGGTAATCTCTGGATAAAAACTATTCGTGTCATTATGAAGTTCCATATACACATCAAGCGATGTGCAACAACCAGCATTATCTCGTTCCCGAAAAACATCCACCACGCGATATTTTATTTTATGTTCGGCAAATCTAGACATTTTCTGAGTAGTAGACTCTGGCAATACACCATCCGAGACTAATTTCTGTACTGCATTTATGTATGTTTCATCATGTCGGTTTGCAGCTGGTAGAAAATACTCTCTGGCATACCTCTGCATTGCATAATCATACCATCTTGCAAAATCATGAACATTAGAAACCTCAGATTTTCTCAAGTCTTCGATATAAGTAAAGTTTCCCGTCTCATAGTCACGATTCCATTCGTTACTTTCTTCTTCTTTTAAGAAGTTCGAAAGCCACTGTCCATTTCTTTTACTATATAGTTCTGACAGTTTCCCAATCAGTCCATCAAGACACGCTTCCTGCTTTAAAGTTAACCCTTCAAATCGATCAAGATACTCATACCCCTCTAGATTTTCTTTTCCATATTCATAGATTTTTGATACAGACTCAATACGATTGGGGGCAGATTCTTTTTTCATAAATAAATCATAACACCAAGCATAAAGGGAATCAATAGCGCTACTTCGGTTCTATTTTAAGGAACAACTCTAAACAAACAATGTACTCGTTGCCTTGAAATATATCAAGTTTTATGTCATAATAAATAGCGTCAAAAAAAGACATTCGTACCTTAATAAAGTTGGATCCTCTTTTAAGTTACTCTGGGTAGTATCAAGCTAATCATTTCTGGTTGGTTTTATACTACTTAGAGTAGTGATCAATGTGGGGAAAATCCCCTTAATTCTACAAGAGCATTGACATATCCCCTATAGGGGAAGGAGGTTTTTATGTTTTATATTAACAAGACTACAGAGGTAACAGCAAGAGAGTTCAAATTCGGGACCGTAGAAGGCATCTCGTTAGGCGAACACGGCCGCGGTCGCCAACAGATCTTTCTACCAACTCCGCAAGGGTTGGAAGGAGCTGTTGGTGGTTTGAGGACCGATCTCACGATTGGCTTGTCAAAGGCTGGCAAACCGCGCATTAACCGCGGCAAAGATAAGGACATGTATTTGGCCTTATCTAGCGAGCGTGGCTACACTCGCCGCGGCAACGGAGTCATCAAGACTCCTGTTGGTCAAGAGGTGGAGCTTATCGCTCGCGGCAACGGAGCTGACGGTGACGCCGGCCGCATTGGCTACTGGGACGTTGTCCTAGTTAAAGCCAATGAAGGCGACATTTTCCGCGTCACCTGGGGAGGCTCTGGATATAACTATGAACCTACATTTTATGTAGTTCATAATAACCAGATCTTCGAGGCCGACCAGCAAGAAGTCGAGGAGCTCTATGAGAGTCTTGGTCTCGAGATGCCATTTGGATTATCTTTTGAAGATAGTCGTATGGTAGTCGACCTCGAGGAATGGAAAACCATCTAGTCCCCCACCTCGACCCCAGCCTGACCTGTATTTTCAACTTTTACCCCCGGTTCATTCCGGGGGTTTTCTTTATCTAATAATTTTCCTACTTCCGTAAGACTGTAGTCTATGCTATAATCAAATCACGAGAAAATGCCGCCTTAGCTCAGTGGTAGAGCACTTCCATGGTAAGGAAGGGGTCTCGAGTTCAAATCTCGAAGGCGGCTCCATGAGGAGAAAAAACAAATAGAACATTTATGTTCTATTTTTATTTCGACGAATGGGACGACTGTATTTATACTAGGCGGCTCCATGAGGAGAAATAAAAAAGAAGAGTTCGAAGAACTCTATTTTTATTTTTAAAATTTAAAACTTAGAACTTGTTCTATATCATTGAGATTTCTCCGCTTAGTTATTTTTGCAATTTCTCTTGTATCGCAGTAATAAATTGTTCATGAAAATTAACATAGAGTACCTTGGCGCGCTCTTGAACTGACAGTGATGGCGCAACGGCGGCTTGATCTGCAGAGACCTGCTCAATAGCCGTCTGAAATCTTGTGCACATGCGGTCGTTATATGACATACCGCCATTTTCATCGCCATACCCTATTACATCATTTACTTTTTCTGTTAAGCGAGGTGGTTTGCCTATACGTTTCTTAATTTGCGGATTCTCAGCGAGTATCTTGTTTAAAATTCCAAAATACCCGTCAAAATTACCATTATCAATATAAAATACCATTGCATCGGCACGATCCGCAAATTGATTTATCTTGAACTCGTACGGAAGCCCAGATTCTCTGCAAGCAGATACAAATTTGCCAGCAATGTCGTAAGTATCCATCGGTTCAGCATTCAAATAAAGTCGTCCATCAGCACGAATCGGTTGTTCTAACCCAACTTTTTCATTTTTTGACGAATAATAGTTCCAGCCGCCTCCGCTGTCGTGGTTATAGGTCAGGTGTCGTATTGCAACGTCAAAGCCGTCATCATCGCCATCAAAACAATATGTCAAAAATTCAGGCATATTTTTCGGATCATTTCCACTTATCAGATAATTATGTAATTTTTTGAGCGCCTCGAAGTTTTTTGGATTCTGTCCATATTTTTTTACCGCAGTCTTTCCGTTCATGTTTAGAAGATTTTGTTTCCATTCTTCGAACATCAATGTTTCAAACTCGGCAGCGGCCCTAGTTCTAGTTCCTCTGATATCAGGATACCATCTTTCGGATTCACTTTTCATTATCTTGCCATAGAAATCATTTTTCTTCGTAAGGTCTGAATGAATATATGCTACTACTGTGGAAGCGACTATATCGGAATTGTCTTGCGGTTTTTCAAAATTACGCCTTTTGTCGGAGAAGTCTTTTCTTTGTATGTGATCTTCAAACGAAGGCATTTGTTCCGGAATCGTCATATCGGATACACCATCCGTCGCCTGATCGAGGTTTCTAAGTGTATTAATTACCATATTTTTTGGATTAAATTATTTACTATTAGTTTAATAATATCATAATGCGCTCAAAAATCAGCCCGATTGCTGCATATAGCCGAAACTATATGGAGGACTGATTCATACCCTTCACCATATCATACTACGAACCAAAAAAAGAAGCTCCTGCGGTAGGTACCTTCGGCGCCGTGCAAGAACTTCGATATACTCATATTATCAAATTAAAACAGAAACGTCAATAATTTGGCCTTGTTTTTATGATCATGATTAATTTTTTAATCTGTTTTCTGAGTCTAGTCGCATTAACTCAGAACCTTAATAGGGATTTTGACATATTTTATTTTTGTATTATAATAAAATCAGAGCAATCTAAGATGCTCATAATTTTTGTTTTGTTATTTAAAACAAAAAGTTCCTTACCAATAGGTTTATTCATTGTGATTATGAAAGGGGGTGTATGGATTGGATTTCGTACATTATGATTTAGGTTATCTTGTAGAAGGTACAACGGTTGTCGTTTCTCTTGATGTTGCTGCAAATGTATGCGTCCTGGATTTCGCTAATTTTATGTACTACAAAATGGACATTTCGTTCATGTATCTAGGTGGGTATATTACTCGTAGCCCGTACTATGTTGTCATCCCACGAGGTGGATTCTGGCATGTCGCCATCGATTTAGGTGGATATGAGGGGCGTATCGGTTCGAGTGTCAAGATTATACCACCAGAAAAAATCGAAGTTGGCCTTACTTTTATGGGGTATCCCGCTAAGAAATACCCGAATAGAAAGAAGCCTCACGAATTTACCGATTACTTATTCGGTGGTGCCAACGGCGTACCAGATGGACCTGGACACGGCCATGCGATCATTCAAAATTCAAGTGGGAATATTGTGTTTTTAAGAGAACCAAACACTGAATATATCACCATCTGGGATAAAAGCATATGCCCATAATTCTTGGAAACCATTTTATTGAGGAGTATTTTATACTCCTCTTTTTTATGACTTAATTTCAAATATAGAATAAAATCCAAAAAGATATTTAGAGATTTCATCTTCCGCATCACTTGGGATTTCCAAAGTTTCAATTCTTCTTGGGATAGCCTCTAAATTTTCGAATCCTCCCTCACGATAACACTCAAGCTCAGCCTCGACACCATGATGTGAGTAAGTATTCACTAGTAGATATCTTTGATTAGTCGACTGATTTTTGATAACCCAGAAAAACTCACCTCTTCCAAATGAGCCTTCCTGTTCTATTAAATATCGATCTTGTGGCGTTTGAAATTTTGAGATAACTTCACCTAATCTACTTTCGCTCATTTGCATAATTGTAATGCTCCATTTATTCACAAGTTATATATTATATAGTACATCCATCGTAAAACTACAAGTTACTGTCTAAGTTAAAAAGTATACACAACTTTCGTATGAAGAACGAGTAGTAATTGAAAAATTGCGCAAAAATTCAAAGAGCATTCACGAGATAGTCAAAAACCTAGGGCGCAATGTTTCAACAATATCCAGAGAACTTAAAAGAAACCAAATCTCCCAAAGAAAAGCACGAGACTCTCCGTGCTTTATCATTTACAATACTATTGTTTTAAAATCTGCATATTTATCGGCAAAAGCGTCTTCAATTTTCTTACCAGTTTTCTTAAGATATTTTTTCACTAAATAATACCCGAGCGAATACCCGGCCCAGCGGGGAAGTTCATTGCTTCCATTGAAGAAGATCGTGTCGTAATCGTAATAGTTTAAATCCAGCTGACTGCGAAATTTTTCAAGAATCTTTTCATTTTCTTCGTCACTTCGTTCCAGAATAGTTTTAATAAATACTGTTTTTTCAGTCCGATCCTTAATGAATTCTTCCTCAAGATAAGTTGCAATACCTTCGCTAATCACCCCGTCAAATAGCGAATTGGCCCACTCGTCGTTTTTGCCCCAACGGCCCGCGTGACAAAGTTCATGCGCAACCATCTCGGAAATCAGATCTTCAGTTGCTTTTTCTTCATCTATCGCAAACTCAATAAAGTCGCTAGTTTGTGTGCGTCCGCCAACTCCATCGTCAGGAATGATAATATCATATAAGCGATTTGTGACAAGCAAATCAATATCCCAATCGATCTTCAATTTTGGAAAAGCATATTGTTCAGCTTCTTTAACGGCCTCTTCAATAGTTTCTACTTTATTGTCTAGGTTTCCGTTAGCGTGAGTGATCAACACGTTTATCTTTTTCATATTTAATATAATACTATGGAATACATTAAAGTCGGCCAAATTGCCTCAAAAAGTTTTATTTTAACAGCCAAAACGCTATAATACATACATGAGTGAACGTCTTAATAATTATAATAATTACCGAACTGATTCTACTAATGACGAATTGGAAGATTCCCAAACCGATTCTGCTAATAACGAATGGGGAAAAACTATACAGGATTTTCAAAACAGTTTTAAACAAAAAGAAAGATCAGAATCAACTCCTCAATATGAGTATCAAGAAGTAGACGTAGAAGAAGTAATTAAAAATCCCGAAGAATATATTATTCCGGAATGCTTAGAGGCTTGTAAAACTTTATGGAGCAAAAATATTGAAACCGCCATGTGTGCTAATTATCACGATAGCACCGATTTATTTATTGAATTAGTTGATGATGGTCTTTCTGATGAAAATAAAAAAATATTCATAGAAAACGAGGGGAAAGGTTTTATTAATAGTTTTAAACGTCCTTTGATGCAAGTGCCAGGCCAGACTTCAGAATCTGCGGCAGCCTTAAAAACACTTGCTGGTAAACTTAAAATTCAGGACATCAAAAATAACAGATTTCAATCTTCAGAAAAGTTTTTAGAAGAATATAAATATGGCGATATGCCAGTTGAATATACATTAGATGAGCATGGTATTGCCCACATCGGTGGTCAGTATAATCCAGAAAGAGTAAACGCAACTCTTCAAGATGCACTTTTGCAGACTGGTAAGACTAATCTTTATGTTCCATCAGAAGACAGGGTTTACGAATCTCAAATGTTTTTAGACTGGCATAATCGTTATCTAGAAGCAAAAGATAAAGAAACAAATTAACATAACATATCTTTAATAACTCTAAGAAACTATATCGAGAAATAAAAATACCCCCAGAAATCTGGGGGTAAAAAAGTACAAGCTAGTTTAAAAGGCATTGATCGTCTAAGAGTTTAGCTTTTTGAAGATGTCACCGAAGAGCTGTCCAAGGGTAGCTCCAGACCCATTGTCGGATTGTTCATCACAATCCTCCTCAGCATCCGTTGCATTCACAGCCTCTTTACGGTGGAACAATCCCCAGACCTGCCCAATAGATGGACAGGAGCGTGCGCTAACCAGACCGGCTTTACCAAGGAATTGCTCCTCGATGCCGTTCTGGATCTCCGCTACACGCTCAAGCTGTGCCTCGGTCAAAGTTTCTGGTCTATAGATGACCTCGAACTTATGAGGAGCTGCTGTATAAGCGTGAGACCAGTAGAGTACCAGTTCTCCTGGAAGAATCTGATTCCATACGTGATCTCCTTCGTATTTTTGATGATAGCGCTTGGAATTGCTTCCACATACCATCGTATCGACGAAGTCGCAATCACGCTCCATGCCATTCGGGCCAATCACCCAAGCTTCGCCTGCATTTGTGGCACCATCACGATGCCACAGACGTATATCGCCTGGGAGACCAAGCTCTTTGGCTTCAGCTTCAGCAGCTTCCTTTTTTATTTTAGCCTCAGCTTCGGCTTGAGCTCTGCGAGCCTCTTCCTCTGCCTTGGCTTTCGCCTTGGCTTCAGCTTCGGCTTTCTCACGCAGAATCTCCTGATATTTCTCCTCATAAGCAGGGAGATCAGCCTTAAACTGCGCGAATCCTTCCTCAGAGTACTCGTAGGATTTGCCGTCTGTCTTAATTCCTACGCTAACAACGTTACCATAAAATCTAAGACTAGAATCTCCCCAAGCATCTTTTCCTTCTGGGAAGGAGTATCCCTGAGCAGCCTCCTTGAACTGTGGCTCCCAAGTTGCTTTCGCCTCGCGCATGGCGCGTTTTTCTTCGGCCCCTGTAGCCCTAGCTTCGGCTTTTGCCACCGCTTCCTCAGTATAGAGATGGCGGATAGTGCAAGCACCCCAGCCAGTCTCTTCCATGACAAAGAAAGTTTCCCCAAGCTGATACTGGGTTTCACCACAGGCTTTAAGGCGAGAGTTTATAGCCTCGAGTTGAGATATAAATTCACCTCTCGCCTGGCGACTTGCCGCCTGCTCAGCCCTCTTCGCCTTGCACTCTTCTAGATCGCTCTGGATAGTATCATGTGCTGCGAAGAGAGCACCAGTATCGACTGCCGCGTCGTATTCTGTAGTGTCCATGCCAAAGTATCCTCCTTTCCAGGAATATACTTCGGTGTACCCCGAAGAACAGCGACGCCCAGTCTCTGTTCTGATATACCCGTCAGGTTCGGTTACTCGCGCAATTATATGCGCGACTGGGCAGCAGTGCATACTACTGCTATTTTGCCACAAAATCTCGGCGCCAACCGCCTCGATTTTGCCGAACCCGCCACGGAAGCCTCCGCGAGCTGTGATAAGCAGGATGCGCTCGTCATCGTTCTTTCCGCAAGGTACCAGAAGGCGTGTACCCTTCTTGGTTGTAATAACCTTGCAGTAATCATCACTCATTGCCTTATTATCGGCAAGGGTGAATGAACTAAACCATGGTGTAAACCCACCCGCTACTGCGAGGAAGGCATTATATCTTTGACCCGCACCCCTAAGGGCAGGGAATGGAACCTCGCTCCAAGCCCATGGCTCTGGACGGTAACTATTGGTTTTTTCGCTTCCATACAAAAATCTTAACATAACTTCTCCTTCTATATATCAGAGCTTTGTAAATTCAAGGGGATTTTCCCCACTCTGATTTCCACTTCCACGGCAACATTTCTGTCCCGCTTCAGGTCGCCCCCACTTTGTGAGCAGCGCTAAGTCCACCGTCAAGATAGATTTAACGCCACTCACAAAAGAGAATTATGCCTTATCCTAGCTAATTATTAAGTTTCTATCACCACATCATAAAAGTGATGGTCCAATATTATTCGTTTTTTCCTTAGAATCTACGAACTTCTATATTATAACATATTTTTATAGATTTCTCAATACTTCGTAATAGCTCACAACCTTTGCAACAAAATATTGCATAAAAATAAGGTAGCTCTTAAACTTATTTCTAGGAAAAAACAGTTATCAACAAAAATTGAGGCATAAACTTTGCGTCTCTTGCCTTAGCATTTAGAACAACCCCCGAACAATCGGGGGTTTAACAGTTTAAACTTCATCTTCTGTTGTCGTTAGGAATGCCTTTATTAAATCTTCGTTATTTGTAAAGTCAGATCCTGCAGCTAGGTGCTGCTTAACTTTATTATTGTAAATCTCTAAATTCATTGGCGTAAAATAATAGAACCCGCCGCCTTCCTGATCTATCCGCTTAAAGGCAAAATGGTCATCTTTTTGCCTTGTTTCTGATGCCGTCATGATGCGCTCATGCGAAGTATCATACCATCTAATTATAGAGATTTCTTGCTCGCCCATTCTATCATGATTTATAGTTACATTTATGCCAACTAAGACTGTATCGTCATTGGGAGATTCAATATAGTAAACTGGCTTTGGCAATTTTTCCATAGAATCAACCTTTTCTATATTATTATCTTTACCATTAATATTCTCATTCCCTGAGTGCTTCATGATACTTTCAAATGATCTCATCTTTTTTCCTATATTATGTTAATATTATACCTTACATCCAATCATCGACCGATTCCGATGGCAATTCTGGTGGCGGTGTTGGGGTTGGAGTTGGCTCTGGGGTTGGGGTTGAAAAACTTTCATCCCAGTTTCCCCAATCATCTGGCCAATCTGGCCATGGGTCTGAGGATAGCATCTCTGGTGTCGTCTCTGGTTGTGCCTCTTGAGATGATTCCTCTGGCGACTGGTTGGATACATCCCAATTGACAGTAGAATCTGGCGTAGCTTCCGAAGGCGGAGTCTTGCGTAATATGACGACTTCTTCTATGGGTTTACCGTTTATTTCTTCTAGGCCCATAGATCGTAATTCTGCAATTATTCCATCACGTGAATCGGAACCTACTTCTATGGATTCAACAAATCCAGCACCGATACCAGTTCTAAACATCTGTTCATTGCAGGATGAATAATAACTGTTAGGATTTGTAATCGTATCAAAGATAGTATCTGGAGAGAGTCGATCAACAAAATATTCATCATCTGTTGAGCCATATGTGTCATAATTATAGGAATACCAATCTGCGCGATCGAAAACTTCGGGCTTAAATACTACCACTGCACCGTTCATTTTTCCTCTTTCAGCTTCATTGGTAATTCTCGTAAAAACGCTGTCAGCTCCACCAGTATCCATATCGATAGTGGACGACATACCACTCTTCATAACACCTCTAGAATATCGTTCGGTCGTACACATCAAACCCTGCGTTAATATTCGGTAGATTGATTTAGCACTTCCGGTCCATAAGTGATGGATCGCACGTATGTCTTCGCCATATCTTCCAAGATATTCCTCATGTTTGCCTCTCTCCACAAGTGTTGTATAACCAGGGAAGACTTCTTCGCGATGTAACTTTTCCGCTTACTCCATCTGTTCAGGCGTTAAATCTCCAGTAATCATATGTTGCCATTTATAGCGAGCCATCTTATATTCTCTTTCCGCTTCTTCAGGGACTTCGCCAAGCGCATCTGGAATACCTAAGTCTTTTTCTAAAATTTCACCCAAAATTTGTTCCGTTGCTTCGGGGTCCGTTCCAGATGGAACTTCAACCTTAACTAAGCCCATAGCCGTTCGGACAAGCCGACCACTATTGTAAGGAATGGTAATATCCCATTTTTCGCCGTTTCTAGACGATGGATCTGCAATAAATACTTTTACTCCGCCTTTTTCAAAAACAGACGCATCGCATAACTCATATGAACTATCAGAAGACGCACCTTCGTAAGTAATTTTTCCTCGTCGTAAAACTGCTCCACTTGGCGTGGTAATTTCAGCTTGCGCATCCTCTCCTTCGCCTTCCGGTTTTGTTGTCAATGCAGCCATTACTTCGGTTGGAGCCCGTAGTTTAAATCTAAATTCCATCGTACCGCGATCTCTTTTGTTTATTACATCGATTTTTTGCCCTTCAATATGATCATGATCGCATACAATTTCGGTTCGGGGACGAACTACTGTTTCCCCAGTACGCTCCATCTCTTGACCACTAAGCATTCTGATTGTTTCACTTATGCTTCTTCTCGGTCTACGCTCTCTAGATTCTGGATTTGATGGCTTCTCTGATTCTCCATAAGTCTTAGCTAAATATTCACGACGTCCCAGTAATCCAGTCAATATCCTATCACGATCTTCGCCTTCTAGACCAGACTCATCTACGATAGCTCTTATATCTTCAGGGCTCAACTTGCTAACTAGTTCACGCGCTTGCTTACCAATTTCGTCTTCTGTTATGCCTGCAAAAACTTCTCCAGTGGGGCGTCCTGGTACACGCATTGACTGTAGCTCTGGAATAGAATTTGGCAAATAAGCCTTGTCTCCACCTTGTGCCCGGAAAATCAAAGAACCACCATTATCTATACGGTAAAAACCATCCTCTCCTTGAACTATATTGTCGTAGACAAGACCGACAACATCCCAATTGGCTAGGAACGCGTCGGCAACAAAACCTTTTTGGACATCCTCACTTCCGCCTTGAGCCTCTCCACTAACCGTCGTAGCCTTTGGCACAGCTGGCGAAGCGATAGCTTCACGACCGTCCAATTGGATAATTTCTGAACGTACCGCTTTAATCCCGAGTTTCGCATAAACAGCATTAGCCACGAACTCGGCTTGTCCTTGACTAGGATTTTCATAAAACTTAACATAGAATCTCTCGCCATTCGGTTTTTCATACCAACCACCCTCATTAGAGCCTAGCCGACCACTTACTTTTGTTAAATCCCACTTTTTGTCGCGTTCAATAGTACGCGTAGCAAGTCCAGCAACGCTTTCACCGCTAGGCAATATTACACCTTCTTTGTGTAAAGTCTCTATAGATGTCATCAAATCAGGTTGAGCATAGCTTTGGTTAAGTTCCAAAATAGGATTTTCTCCAGCAGACTGTTCCATGCCGGCTTCTTCCATAGCACCTTGCACTACTACGGACGAAACAGCTTCTTCAATTTTAGCAGCTTCTGTTTCAGTGCGAATACCATCTTTGTCAGCGGCAGTAATTGTCTCTTTCGCAACATAAACAAGTGCATGGTCTGTCATTTTCACTAGTTTTTCGCTACTTTGTATTCCGAACTTACTTTTAATATAATCTTTGACACCTTGGATTTTTCCAAGTAGTTTTTCCATCTTACTGACAGGTTTTTCATGAATTTCTGGGCCAGCCAGCGTGTCAGCCACTTCTTGCCCTACTGTGGAGACAGAAGCTTTACCTCCTTGAAACTCAACATCTTTCATAGCCTCCTGCCACTCTGCATAGCTATCATTTGGCTGGCTATCGTTTTCACTTTCATAATCTAATGGATATGAATTATGGTTCATCTTTTTAGTTTTCCCGCGCCTAATAAAAATGCGACTATTTACTTAGCCGCTAAACCATAGTTATCCCTTGTGGAGAATTATCAGCGTAAATAGCCGCAGTTTACTCTCTATAAGTAGGAATCAACTGGATAATTATGATTTACCATTTCCAT
>CALFGG010000007.1 GCA_937958235.1 uncultured Candidatus Saccharibacteria bacterium | reverse complement strand
ACGCTTTTACCCTACGAAGATGCAGGAAGTGTACGGGATACTTCTCTGTCCGAAACCAGTGACCTAAAGTCAAGCAGAGCTTTCTAAAACAAGTAATATTAGATATGGTCCCTCTGCGTCGAGGGAAGGCTTCTGGAAAGAAAGACATCAATGACAACCGTTGGCACTCACATTCAAAGCTGTATGGGGTATTTGAGCAGGGAACTCAACCCGGTGATTCTCCGCCAAGTACTCGCTAAAGGTATAGCCCGACCTGAGGTATTGCACAATAACGATTGGAGTATCGTGCTGCGCCTTATGGATGAGAATAAAGGGCGACGCCGTGATCCAAAAGTTTATAAACCTACGGATGTACAGTGTCAATTACGTATGCTGACTGAGCGGCTTGGTTCAGCGGGGTACCCTTTCGACAATGCTAATCGCGAGGTCAGTACATACGCCGCTGAGCTACGTATTTTTCGAAATCGATGGGCACATAATGAAGATTTTGACCGTGATGACGCTGTGCGCATCTACGGTACGACAGCGCGCCTTTTTACTGCTTTGGGCGAGCACACACATGCTTCTCAGCTGGAGCGGGTACGCGATGACCTGCGTGTGAAACTTTTTGGGCTTAAAACTCCAGTTCCGGTAGCACCGCAAATTACCGAGGAAGTACGCCAGGCAATCGCCAGAACCGAGATGCGTAAGAGCGATGTACAGGCACCTGTGGGAGCTTTTGCTAAGAGAACAGCCCCGAAGAGAACTGCCGTACCGCGGATGCCCTCGCAAAGACCAATGGTTCCGCAGAGATCCCAAGAACCTGTGACGGTGACTCAAACAACCCCGAAATCTTATCCAGCTTCAGATAAGGAAATACCTAAACAAGAGTCTGAAACCTCTCGCCCAGTTCTTGCGCTTGAGAGTAAACGTTACCCATTCGAACCTTGGCAGACCATACCTATGGGTGAACCTAGCGTTTTTGAAAGCATGCGTAATAAAGCGAATGCGGCGAGTGTACGCTCAACGGCGAGCGAAATTGCCGAATTCGAAGGACCCATTGAACTTAACCGACTGTGTCGGCTCGTGACTTACTGCTTTGGGCTGGGACGCGCCTATAAGAACCGTCTGAACCAGGTATCACATCAAGTGCGTAATAACTCTGAAGACTTGACAGTTGATGAGCACGGATTTGTATGGCCTGAGAGTATCGACCGCGAAACCTGGGCTGAATTTCGCCCGCATGCAGAAATCTCAGGACGGGCATTTGAAGAGATTAGCCCCGTCGAAATTGCCAATGCCTGGCGATATTTTGACGCAAACCCAGAACTTTTGGATGACGGGCAGGATGTGCAAAGCGCCGTTTTGGCGACTTTCGGGCGTAAGCGCTGCACCGCCGTGGTTAAGAAACATCTGGAACTTGCAAAAACACTTATCTGATCCAATACTGGGGCACAAAGGTACGCAGTCGTAACGTGCAAACCTTACAGAGCCTTCAAAGCGAACTCACTAAACACTACTTCAAGAAAGATTATGGCACTATGCCGAAAATTTTCGATAACCAGCCAGTACGCCGAGGAACACAGGAGCGTAACTCTTTGGCGATGGGTGTGCACAATGTTTTTCGTAAATTCCGTCACTTGGATATTGCCACGGGGTATATCAACTTGAGTGCGTGGGACGAATTCGCACATGAAATTGCCGCAAAACTATATGACGGGGAAGAGCCGGTGGCGCGCATCCTTGTAGGCATGGTTACTCGTTCGACAAGCGAACAGATGCGTCAGTACCAGCAGCGGG
>CALFGG010000006.1 GCA_937958235.1 uncultured Candidatus Saccharibacteria bacterium | reverse complement strand
TCGCGTTTCTCATTTTCATGGAGTTCTCGATACTCATCTTCATGATTTACGGAACGATTCGCGGCATTCATTTTTCATGGCGCAGTAGTATTCAAAATGCATTTAGTGAACTCAAGCAATTACTAAATGGCCACTTTATTACATTTTGGCTGTACTTTTTAACGCTCTTGCCCATCGTCAATATCGGTGAGCTGACGTTTATTTCTAAAAAGATTACCATTCCGGAATTTATCACGGGTGAAATCACTAAGACGAGTGCCGGTACTCTCTTCTACTTAGGACTGGTCGTTGTGCTACTCTACTTTCACGCACGAAGCTCTCTTGCGATTCCGCTTCAGATTCTTACCGACCAGCCATTTACCAAAAATATCATCACAAGCTGGAAGCTGACGAAGAAAAACGTTTGGCGCCTGCTCCTTATTTCGGCAGTCGTCGAAGGGGTGCTAGCCATTCTTGTTATTTTCATCTCGATTGGTAGTGTCGCCCTCGTTGAATTTCTAGATCCAAACGGCTCAAATACGCTTCTGTTAAGTAGTGTTCTCGCCATCGCAAAACTGCTTCAAGGATTCATCATCCTCTATACGAAGATTGCTACTTTTATTGTGATGACAAAAATCATCCACGAGCATAAATTGGCATCGCTTGAAGTGTATCATCACCATGAGGAAATTAAGCATAAACGTACCATCGTCACAACCGCCGCCCTCATCTTTGTAATAGGAAGCGGGGTTCTCACAACGCTCACCACTTACAGAACGGAGTCAGCCAACGACCCTATCATCATTGGTCACCGTGGCTATGTCGATGAAGCCGTTGAGAATTCGATTGAAGGCATTAAAGCGGCTAAAGAAGCTGGCGCCAACATGGTGGAGATGGATATTCTTCTGACGAAAGACAATCAATTCGTCGTCATGCACGACTATAACTTGAAACGATTAGCCGGTTTGAATAAACGCGTTCAAGACATGACCCTAGACGAAGTTCGTGGTCTTCCAATCGAACAAGATGACTTTAAGAGCCATATTCCTACTTTTGAAGAGTTTTTCAAAGCGGCCAAAGAAATCGGCATGCCACTCGTCATCGAGCTTAAGCCACATGGCGGCGAACCTGCAAACTACGTAGATCTTTTCATCGCAAAATACAAAGAGCTCGCCATCGATAACTCAAACAAAGTCATGTCCCTTGATTTGAAAGTCATGGAAGAACTCGAGGCAAAA
>CALFGG010000005.1 GCA_937958235.1 uncultured Candidatus Saccharibacteria bacterium | reverse complement strand
CCTGGTGTACGGTGCTGCGTAGATCTCGCCGTCCATAACCCAGCACAAGGTGCTGTTGTTTACTGAGTACTCACCCTCGCGATGTTCTGCGAGGTGAGTAAGGTTGAGCTGATAAGGCAACCCCTCCCTTTCAGCCTTGATTAGGGGATATCTTGTTACTAAGAATCCCATCTGCTTAAGGCTTTCTCTTGCTGTTTCCTGCTTTGTTACTATTGTCATATTAACCTCCTTGCGGCTGTTGCCGCTTCTAAAAATATTTCCGCGGCCTATTCCGCGGTTTAGTCTGCCCATCAAGCTTTAATAGACAGATTAAACCGCAGAAAAATGCAAGGGGGTGGTAGAATCTTTTAAGGTGCTGCTCTTTGCTAGAGCATATATATTATAACATGCTAATGTTAAGATGTCAATTTAGAAAATCATTTGATATATGCTCAAAATTATATTATAATGACCCTGTTTCAAATAAACGTACATTTACGAAAGGGGGTTCTGTTATGGCAGAAAACAAAGGACTCAATGATTTTACAATCGACTGGAATAAGGCGCATAGAAGTTTTTTCTTCACAATTCAATGGGCGCCAGTGGTTGGAAGGCCAGTGAATATCGAGATGAGATATTCCGCAGTATGTTTCAGGGATCTATACACCACTGATGATTGGAATCATTTCAAAACAATGGTTGGTTTAAAATCGCATAATTTGATGATGGTGACTTCTAGTGAAGAAGCTTTTGGTCAAGGTGTAGTACAGATTGTGGTGTCTTCTGCGAATCATGATTATAGCGAAAGTTATATTGTGAGCACGCTGGAGTGGATCAGTAGAGATTTCTTTGGAGTAAAGTAAAATTAAAACCCCGGTTTCCCGGGGTTATTTTCATGGGTGAGGATAGATTCTAAAGGTTGGATAACCAAACCTCTGCATCTTACTTTCTACTTCTCTGATCGAATTGAGACCAAGATTTTTGATCCTGAGCCAATCCATGTACGGATAATTAATAATATCCGAGATGGTATAAATTTCAGCTCTCCTCAGGGCTCGATATGTGTGTGTCGTTAGGTCCAGGCACTCTATCTCGGTCTGATCTTCCACCTCGCCGCTTAAGAACTCCTTTGCTTTTTCCGCGCATTCGTACGGAGTAAAGGTGATCTTTCTGAGCTCTTGTCTTAGAGCAAATTCCTCCTGGAAGAGAGGATTTTGCCTTAAGGATTTTAGTCTGTCGATGATATCATCAACGGTCTTTGCCTGAGCTTCAGAAGGCTTGAGAATAGAAGGCAACGCTCTTGCGCTGCGGATCTTACGAATAGCAAGCGCCTCAGTCTGTCTGACCCTATTGGAAGTGACACCTTGATCGATTGCGATTTCACAAGCCGTCATCACTCTACCTTCGAGTCCATACCATTTCGAGATAACCTGAAACTCTTTCTCGGTCAAGCAGCCTCTGATCCCTGCTTGAATTCTTTGGCATTGACTTGTGGTCGGATTCTGATACGTCTCGTAGTTCAGATTCCCGATCACATAATCAATTGAAAAAGTTTGATCATCCTTGAAGATCTTGCAGAGATCCTCGAACTCTACTACTACTGGTTCCTCTCTCATGAGATCGTGATGAACGGTCATGTATAAGTGATTAACCATAAAAGAGTTGGCCACAAAGTCGTGACGTAAATATCCTTTCTTATCTAGTGCGGCGGCAAGCTCCAGTAAATACTTTGGAGTTTTGCGGATGTAGTTTTCGTCGCGGTCGATTAGATAGGCGGTGCGCCTGCCCTGCCAGATAATCTCAGGAAGTGTTTGGTAATACTTTTCGAGATATCCTTCTGCAGACTTTGATAAATATAGTTCATCTAGGCACTGCAAGTCGGCGGCTTTTCTGGCTGGTAAACTATAATATCCCCTGTTGGTATAAAGATTATTTGTCATTTTTTCTTCCCCCTTTTGGAAAAATTCTTAAAACAGAGATTATTACTAGAGATTTACTAGAAAAAATCCTCTTTTTAAGGTTCTCGCCATATGTGGCGTTCTTGTATTTACAGACAAAGTCTGCATACTATATATTATGTCATAAAATATATGATTGTCAATGTTAGGGCGGGGTAGTCTTGGGAAAAGATCTTAGTTTTGGGACAAGATAAGGTCTGATTGCGGTTTTATTCCACGGTAAGGTTTAAAGCTCCGAATATGATATATTAATAATAGAAAAAGCAGAGAGGTATGATGGAATGAGGCGAGGTATGGAATTTGGCGGCGGTAATGTCGAGCAGGATAAAGAAGAAACGACAGATTGGCAGGAGGCGATGCAGGGGGTGAAGTTTCAGGGGGTGAAGACATTTAAGTCTGGTGGTAATGAATTTTTGATTCCACCAACTCCAGAGGTGGAGACAAGTGAGGCTCTAAAAAATCCTGGAATAATCGGCACTTTTAAGAATTTTTTAGCAGAAAAATTTGGATCTAAAAAGGCTGGGACTGGGCTTTTTGGTCTGCTTGGAAAACAGGGGGCGAATCTATCTAGTCTATATGGGGCGGGTGCTGGTCAAGAAAAAATCAAGATTCCGGGAGTTGATGATGGTAATGGAGCGAACGAGGCTGTATCTGATGTGGCAGAGTCGATAAATGAGGTTTTTCAGAACGATTACA
>CALFGG010000004.1 GCA_937958235.1 uncultured Candidatus Saccharibacteria bacterium | reverse complement strand
CCATAGTTTTACCTGGCACTCCGAGCTCCATTAAAGCACGGTCAAGCAACTTGTCAGCTTCAATAACTGAGACGTTATAAGATAATTTATTTTCACGGGTGAGGGAGTTTTCGATTTTCAAGAATCTGGTTTGATATTCTTCAACATCAAAATGATGATTACGTCGTCCAGTTGAAGAGATGGCAATAAAAACAAATATACCAACTATAAGAATTGCAACTAATAAAATTAACGTTGAATATGGCATTTATCGTTTCTCCTTTAATTCTGATTCAGCAAAGCTCAAGAGACTCTTATCACTACGTCTTGGACCAACAACTTGTAGACCTATCGGAAGATGAGTTTTCGATGTTTGACCTACGGGGACTGAAAGACTTGGTAAGCCTGCTAAATTGATCGGGACACTCATTACATCTTCAAAATACATTGCAACTGGATCACTGACTTTCTCGCCAAGCTTAAAGGCTGGGGATGGCGAAACAGGAGTGAGGAGATAGTCGCACTTCTCAAAAGCTTTTTGATATTCTTCAATAATCAGAGTACGTGCCTGCTCGGCTTTTTTAAAGTAAGCATCATAGAATCCGGAACTTAAGACGAAGTTGCCGATCATGATACGACGCTTGTTCTCTGGCATAAATCCTTCATTGCGTGAGAGTCCGAATACCTCACTTAGATTTTTAGCATGTTCGGAGCGGTAACCATAGCGAATACCGTCATAGCGTGAAAGATTGGAAGTAACTTCAGCTGGTACCACAATATAATAGACGGCGAGGGCATACTTAAGGGTCGGCATTTCTAGCTCAATGATCTTATGTCCAGCAGCTTTCAACTTTTCAACTTCAAGATCTAGGGAACGTTGTACTTCTGGGTCAATAGAGTCATTTCTGAAGTCTTTAATGATACCGATCTTAGCGCTTTTAGGAGCAATTTCTGGAACAAAATATTTTTGCTCTTCGTGGTTATAGAAACTAGGTAAAGTAGTAAGATCTTTTTCATCTTGGCCGGCGCAGATCGACATTAAAAGATCCATATCCTCCGCGTTTTTAGTAAAGAAACCGATACAGTCGGTACTAGAAGCCATGGCCACAACACCATAACGAGAAATTGTGCCGTAGGTTGGCTTAAAACCATAAACGCCATTAAACGAGGCTGGCTGACGAATGGAACCGCCAGTATCTGTACCCGTAGCAAATTCAACGATATCAAGGGCAACGGCCGCGGCAGAACCACCGGAAGAGCCACCAGGCACACGATCAAAATCCTTGGCGTTATGAGATGGACCAAAGTAGGAATTTTCGGTCGAAGAGCCATGAGCAAAGGCATCGAGATTGGTGCGACCAATCATGATGGCGCCAGCTTCTTCGAGCTTCTTGACGGTGGTAGAATCGATTGGAGAATGAAATGGTTCAAGGATTTTTGCGGAGGCAGTAGTGTTTCCCTCTTTACTTAAGAAGTTATCCTTTAAAGCATACGGTACACCAGCCAGCGGTCCGACTTCTTCGCCAGCGGCGATTTTCCTATCAATTTCTTCAGCCTTCTTTAGGGCTTTCTCTTCGTCTGCTAGTGAAACGAAGACATTATATTTTGCAAACTGGCGAGCTTTCTCAAAGGCTTCCTTCACCAGACTAACGGCAGAAATTTGCTTACTTGCAATCTTCATTTTGGTCTTCCTTTTTTTAATTTCTGAGATATTAGATGTTCAATAATTTAGAGTACTTTTGGCACTTGAATCATGTCTTGCCTTGATGCAGGAGCTAGATTTAAAAGCTGCTCTCTCGAAGCATCTTGTGGCTTGATTTCATCCTCTCGCCAGACATTTTCCATTTCAAAAACCTGATAAGTTGGTTCAACACCATCAGTATTTAACTCATCTAGTTGTGAAATATAGTTAACAATATTATCTAAATCTCGCTGCAAGCCTTCTACTTCTGTCTCTTCGAGGGATAAATTAGAAAGTTTTGCTAAATGCAAGATATCCTCGCGTGTGTTTTTCATAGCTTAATTATATCAGAAAATCAGAGACATAGCCGAGCTTCTGCATGGCGCGATGTATTATGTCAAAATCTTTACAATTACTCTTAGTTAGTTTTGAATATGGGACATAGTGCCAATTTTTTGGAAGCTTTTTTATCTTTGCTGATGCAAAAATAGCATTTTTATTTTTTGCTTGAAAAAAAATATAGCCGAAACGAATTTTTGCTTTAAAAAGCTCTTCAAATTGCCGCCTTACGCCTCCCTGGGAGTTGAAAGTAGGAAGTTGATTTTTACTATCCAATAAAAATACAATTTTGTTTTCTGATTGGATATCGGAATATTTTATATTTTTTGTGAGAATTATTTGATACTTCATAGAGACAGTATAACAAAAAGCACTCGGTATGCCTGGAGTGCTTTTTATTTTCATCAAAGCCTATTTTCCGGTATTTTAATTTTAAAGATTTTAGATTTTGGGATTTGAGATTTTAGAATTTGAATATTTTATACTAGACGCTAACCTCTTCGTAATTGTTTTTCAGAGATAATACGCTTGCTACTTAAGAAAGTTAAAAGGAAGTACCCGCCATAGATAGCAACAAGGAAGATGACAGTCATGATGATTGACGGAACCAGTCCTTCAGTGCCGATGTAGCTGAGAATTTTAATGGCGAAAGTTAGGCCAAAAATTGAGTGGATGATTGCTAAGAAGAGCGGGGCGGCAAAGAAGATAGCAATTTGACGAAATAGTGCACGATTAATCATCTTCTCGTCTGCACCTAGGCGTCTTAAAACCATATATTTTTCACGATTATCGGACGATTCAGAAAGCTCTTTTAATGCAAGAATGGCTGCACTGGAAATAAGGAAGATAACACCAAGGTATAATCCGAGAAAGGTAGCAATCGCCTGTAGACCAACTGATAAAGAAATGATGTAATTTTTGGTCTTTAGAGTATACAAGCGTTTTTCTGTAACTCGTATATAGTCATTCGTGTCACCAGCAATCATTTTTTGCAATGCCTGATCAAGTTGTTCTCGATCCTTACGAGAATGAACTTTATAATTCGCAATTAGGTAATTATCCTGTTGTACCAAACCTTTAACCATATCATCAGAGACAACGATGATACCAAAATTAGATTTCGGAGAAGTTGGCTCGAGTGCACCCTCAACTACATGATCGAACTTAGGAGAAAGAGCTCTATTGTTCATTTTAATCTGAAAACCTTCTTTTAATGAAGTGTTATAGATTGGATATAGCTTAGAAAAATCTGCGAGGATAAAATACTGGTCTTCTGCCATTTCAATTTGGTCTAGATGGTAAAGTTTGGCAAGTTTGTTGTAGTCGGTTAAGGATAAAACATTGAGACTTGCATAACTACTATCGCCAGTTCTCTGAGTAATTTCATTAAACTTCTTAATGGCGTTACTACTGATAACTTGCGAAAGTCTAAATCTTTTTTCAAATGTATTTGATAAATTATAAGTAGAAACTGATTGTTGATCTTTAAGCTGCGACCAAATGTTAGGATTTTCTTTTATGATATCTTCTACTTTTTCTTTTTGATCCATATCCTTCAAGGCTTGGGGCTGTTCAGGTTTTTTCTTCGTGGATTTTTTACTTTGACTATTTGTTTTAGCGGAACGATCTGAATGATTATCACTTGATCCTTGACCGTCGTCTGAATCTTGTCCATCTTCTAATTCGTGCTCAAAAGATTTATTATTATCATATTTTATAATCACATCTACAGGTGTGGCATAAGCTAGTTGCTTTTTCGTTGCTTCACGAATTGAAAGACAACTTGAAAGCATACAGATAGTTAAAAATAGCATTATACAAATTACAGTCATTGAAGCAACAGTGGTGTTAATTTTGCTACTAATCTGACGAAATGTGAAGCTATTTAGCCCATGATAATAAAGCTTCTTACGGATCGTAACGAGCCTCATAATCAAACCAGAGAGAGACCAAAAAATAAAGAATGTAGAGATAGTACCGATCGCAAAATATAGGAATAGGAGGCTAGCATTACTAAGAATCTTCATATAGCTAGTTGTCACTTCGAAGTATGCAAAACCAAGAGCAACAGCGGCAATTAAAAAGATAACACTGCAGATTATGGGATTTTTAAGACGTGTCTTCTCTGACTTACGGCTTGATTGTATGAGGTCGATGATTTTTAATTTATTGACCATGAAAGTATTAAATATGATCACTGTAAAATAGATGATACCAAAATAGAGTATGGTCTTCAGACAGGCTTCACTGGAAAAAACAAATTGAAATTTCGACATGTCAGCTTCAAAGAGGCTAGCCACGAGGACACTCATTAGTTGAGATAAGAATACACCGATCACTAGACCAGAAACAAGGGAGAAGATACCAATAAATAACGTCTCAAGGAATAGTAATAGCG
>CALFGG010000003.1 GCA_937958235.1 uncultured Candidatus Saccharibacteria bacterium | reverse complement strand
GAATCTCACCAACCATCACAACATCAGGGTCGAGACGAAGAATAGAACGCAGACCGTCGGCAAAGGAGCCACCCTCTGTGGTATTAACTGGAATCTGGGAGATGCCAGAAATGCCATATTCGATTGGATCCTCAAGAGTGATGATCTTACGATCGGTGGTATTAAGAGCGTTAATCATGGAATAGAGAGTGGTCGACTTACCAGAACCAGTAGGACCAACCATGAGAACGAGGCCACGAGGATGTGAAATCACTTCGTTAATTTCAGATAGCTCGTGTTCGGAGAGGCCAAGGAGGTTGAGATTGAGGAGTGACTCATCGAAGTTGAAGAGACGCATGACGGCATCCTGGCCATACATGGTCGGAACAGTTTCAACACGGATATTCAAGAGATGCGAGGAGCCGTCACGAAAAATATCTTTTTGCATGTGACCAGACTGCGGAGTCTTGGCGGCGGAAGAAATGCCAGCGCGAGAACCAAGCTCACCCATGAAGACACGGTAGCGATCACGTTCAAGATTGGCAACTGGGTGCAAAATACCATCGACACGCATGCGAATGCGAATGGATTCGCGCAGATTTTCGATATGGATATCGGAGGCGCCGAGCTTGTCTGCCTGATCAAGAAGGAAGTCAAAAACTTTATCGGTACCGACGGAGTTAAGAGTCTGAGAGACCGAAGCTAAAGTTTCGGAATCACCATCGCTAGCGATACGAATATCATCATAATGAATCTGCCTCGGCGGATCATAGCGGAGCATGAGAACTTGATAGGCGCTGTTTGAAATGAGGAAGAAATCAATACCATCGCCGTTAATATTGAATTTCTCACTGAATTCCTTGATGGTACTGCGGGGAGTTTGGCTGGTGACCATGAATTGATAAGGAAGGCCGTTACCACCTTTTTGGAGAGGAAGGATGTAGTCGCTATGCATTTTTTGGATATCGATGATGCCAAAAAGTAGCGGCAGAGTTTCCTCGATGGGGCGGGTATCAAGATAGGGGAGGCCGAGGGTCATGGCGCGCGAAGAGGCGGCCTGCTCTTCGTTTGACCGACGTTGCTCCTGAATTTGTTGCTCGTTCATTGAGTGTATTATAACATAAGCGAGATATGGCGGATTGATATTTGTACATAAACGAAATGTTAACATTTCTATGGTATAGTATTGATAATATGAAAGAGGTCGAATTCCAAAATAGAAATACAGAGACTAAAACCAATAACTACTGGGATGAACTTAGTGATCAGAAGATGAATTTTAACACAAATGAAGAGTTAGATCAAAAAAAGAATTTCAGAGTTGCTGAAGAAAAACGAGACGATTTGATTGAAGTGGCTAGCCGAGTACGAGAAGCATATTGTGGGAAGGATAGGAATGACTTTTTACTTTCAACTAATGAGACACTTAAAGTAACTCCGGATTTAACGACTTTAGAATCTAAAGATGGAAATTTTAGATATAAAGACAATAACAATTATTCTTTAAGCGAGACTGAGCAACCGAAAATATCAGAACAGAAATCTTCTTTATCGTGGACGAAGAAAATATCTGAAAATTATAATAAACATGAAAGATCTAGGATAGATAAAATAAAAGCAGGTTTTTCTAACTATATGATGCAAAATGAAGCGGAAAGAAAACAAGTCTCCGCTAAACCTAGCTTCTTCAAACAAGCGACACGCCTTGTTATGGATAAGCTGGGAATAAAAATTCCTGGAAGTGAAGAACGACGAAATCGAGAGGCGATGCACGTAGCTTTAATTGAACATAATGAAGAAAAGCTTTTGCGCGAGAAAGAGTGGGAGGAAAAAGCGGCTCAAGAAAAGGAGCGGGAAGCAATAGAGGCAGCTCAAGAAAAGGAGCGGGAAGCAATAGAGGCAGCACAAAGAAGAGCTGAAGAAGCTCAGAGAGAGCAAGAAGAGCTAGAAAGAGATATGCAGGGTGCACGATCTGATGCAGAAAGGAAAAAACTGGATAGACTTAAGACGCAAAGAGTACAAGAGATTGTTGAAAAAGATTTAAATTCTCGGCTATTAAAAGTTGAGGCCTTAGAGGCGGAGACGTTTTTTGACAATCCAGAAATTCAGAAACATATAATGGTTTTTAGAGGATCAGAAATTCCAGTTTATGACCTTAAGGGTTTACCATTTACATTACTTTCTCATACTGTAGACTATCGTAACTCTGGGGGTCCTACATTAGATGAGATTGGACAAGAAACCTACCTTAAAGTAATGGAAGATCCAGGAGTTTGGGCTGAACGACAAGACAAAGTCATGGAGGCGAGTGGGTACGGAACGAGAAATAAGGATGCTAGAGGAAATACTATATCCGCATCTTTCTGGAATTCTAAAACGAACATCGAGAGCTATAAGTCTGGTGAGCTAATTTATGGCTTTGAACAAGTTAGCGCCAACTCAATAATTAATATCTTTGCTGAAGATGGAAACACGAAGAATATGTATGGAAGAGAAGATGCCGGATTGAGTAATCCAAATAAATTAGATGAAATCTCAAGACCACATGCAGGCGGTCAATATAATGAGGTATTGCTAAGGCGTTATTCTGAGAACGGGATTCCTAAGAGTCCTGACTATATTATTACAGAGGGTACAGTTTCCGAAATAGCCTTAAAGCATGTTAGTTTCTTTAATATCCCAATTATCAATATCAACAAAGCCGTTTACAAAGAAAAAATGAAGACACGTGGCGAAGAGTTGCTCAATTCTATTGATGAAAATAATACTTATCTTGAATTAAGTCAAAAACTTGAAGAATTACTTTCGATGAATGAATTTAGAAAAAAATATAGTTTCTTAAACGCAATAGGTCGCAACGATGACGTGCCGATCTTACCAAATAATGCTGATGTACTAACAGAGAGATTATTTGAAGTTTCAAAACTGGAACAACAGAAGCGGTTAGAATTCATTGAAGGTCTTTTAGAAAACTATATTTCAGACATTGAGCAGGCCACGAGAGAGAATAAGTTAGCACCGAGACCTGATCAAGTCAAGGATTTAAAGATACAAGTTTTTGATGCGAGACAACTGGTCAGTAGTTATGAGGACGTAGACAAATATGACGATATTCAAAATGGTGCTTTCAATTTTATAAAAATTCTTTTTAAACTAGAAAATGGATTACAAGATCTTGAGACTATAATATACGACGGTGAGAATTACTTTAATCGTGAAGGAACAATAAGGAATGATCGAACAAAACCAGAGCAGCTTGGTCAAGAAGACAGTAGTTTTTACCATAAGTTCGAGCCGCTGGTACGCAGGTATTTTGAGACATATAGAGAAAATCGGAAGATTAATAAGGATAACTAATAACCCTAAACTAATGATTTGGATTTTAATTTTTAGGCAAATTCATTCGGGAACCAGGGGAGACAGCGATTAACTTTTTTGCAATATTCAAGGTAAGCTCCACCGTAAAGTTTAGCGAGCCATTTCTCCTCTGTGCATTTCATAAGGATAGTTAGAGAGAGCCAGAAGATAAGAAAAAGCGTGAGGGCGAGGTACGGGCTTCCATAAAGAAAAAGGGCGCCAGTACAGATAAATAACCAGGCGGAATAGATGGGGTTGCGGACAACGGCGTAGATGCCATGAGTAACAAGAGTGTTTTCTTTAATTGAGCTAGTAATTTTGGCTTTGATGGCAAGAAAATAAATGAGAAGTCCAGATAAGATAAACAGGAGGCCGACGATGAATAAAAATATTTCGAGA
>CALFGG010000002.1 GCA_937958235.1 uncultured Candidatus Saccharibacteria bacterium | reverse complement strand
AATTAATTTAATCGACAACACTGAGGATCAATCAAAATACCAGACTCAATCAAAACAGCTCCTCGACTTTTATCAAAATCAAGCAACCCCTGAGAGTTTAAATGTCGCCATTGATCTCGTTGATCCAGGTTGTGTTGTTTGCATGCAGTCATATCGTAATCAAAAACAGTCAGGTTTCTTTGACAAATATTTTACGGTAGCTAATCTCTATGCTATTCCAAACACTTCCGGTGCATATAAGTTTGAAAACTCTAAGCTCATTACCGATTATCTAAATACCTCAGTTTTTCTTGTGCAGGATTATATAAAATCTCATAAACTTGAATTATCTACAGAATTATCAAATCTCTTACGTCTTCCTACTAGGCTGATTAATCGCCTCTATGCTGAAACAAAAGATAATCGAAACTATATTGAATATTTTAACTATACCTATAATGCAAACCAGGCTCTTACCGAGCTTAATCAATGGGCTAGCGATTTTGGTCTTAGTTCTCACTATCGACAATTAATAGCCGAAGTGGTTTATTCTAGACACCAGCAGCGCTTTGATCAAGATGGTATAAAAAATATTACTGCCATTAACTCTCAAAAATCAAAAAAATCATCTGATCAGAAAACACAATTAGGTCAAAACAGGGAAAACTTCTTGAATAAGCTTAATGTAAACGATCAAGAAATCCAAGAACTTGTTGAGAAAAAAATCAAGGCTAAAGGCATTCCTGTCGAGCTTTATGATCAGAAAAAACATAATGGTCTCTTCAAAATCTAGTTAAAATTCTTTTAACCACCCCTAAAATAAAAATATCAGGTATAATGACCTTATTATGGAGGTCAAAAAAGTAGAAAAACAGAGAAATTATTCTCTTGATCTTTTGCGTGTCATTGCAATTTTAATGATTATTATCTTTCATATCTGTTATAAAGCCCTTATCTTTAATAATCTCAGTGAATTTAATAAGTTAATTGTCGCCTTCTTCCTACATTTTGGTGAGATTGGCGTCAATCTTTTTATGCTCATTACAGGCTTCTTTTTATATAAAAGTAATAGTTCTAAAACTACAAAAATTATTCGTCTCATATACGACATCTGGTTTTATTTTATTTTAAATATTATTCTCTGTGCTATCATTAAAGGTGGCTACGGCGTCACACTTAGCACATTCTTTCCGACCAGCCTCGGATATTTTTGGTACGTCACATGCTATATCTGTATTTTAATTTTCTCCCCTTATCTTAATCTCTTGATAAAAAATCTTGAACAAAAAGATTACCGTAGGCTATTAATAATCTCTCTTATTATCTTGTCTGTTATCCCAACTATCAGTGGCCTAGCTGTCGCTAGTGTTGAAAATGGCCCCGTTTATAGTCGATTCATTTGGTTAATTTTTATGTATTTTCTCGGTGCCTACATTTCTAAATATCAAGAGAACGACCATCTACTAAAAAACGATCGTGAGTTTTTTATTAAGCTTAATATTTTCTCTTCATTTCTTGCTATCATCTTCATTTTTATCTTTAAGTATCTTTCAGTCTCATTTATACCAAAAGTACCTATATTCTATATGTGGCCACCAAATTCCATTATCGTTTTTCTCATGAGCGTGAGTTTATTTATAGTCTTTGTAAAAACTAACCTAACAAAGAAGACTAAGGCTATTAACTTTATAGAAAAAATTTCTAAGCACACTCTTGGTATCTATCTGCTTCATGATGCTCCTTATAATTACCTCATCTTTGCCGACTGTTTTATTTGGTTCCAGGGATTTAGTACCTCTAAGAATCTCGTCTTCCTAATTGCTCTAATCACAATCCTCGTCTTTGCTGTAAGTCTAATCGTCTCGATTATTAAAAAATTCACCGCCGACCGACTCTATCAGGTGATATTTGATAAGATTGAACAGAAACTTAAAAAGTCCTTAAATTCTTCTCACTTATAAAAACATCCTCAATATGCTAAAATATAACCATAAAAGGTATATATTGATATGGCCAAACAAGCAACAAGAAAACAGCGCAAAAATAAAGCCCCAATCTTTATTATTTTCTTTTTTATCCTTGCCATTATTGCTACGATTATTGTTCTCAAAATTTTTAAAATCATAGACCAAAAGGGAAAACCTTCTTCAAATTCTGAAAGTACAGAAATAGTTCATCAAAAAACCGATCAACCTTCTACTAATAATGAGAATCAACCAATTCACACTGAGGATGGTACAAAAGAAGATGCCGAGGCTGGTCGTACCCCAAAAACACCAGAACAGTATGAGGGGCAAGATGTTAATCAGCTTGATAAGCTAACTGGCACTATTACTTATTCCGAAAAATCAGGCGATAAATATCGTATACGTGTTAATATTAATCAGTTTCTAAAACTTCCTGGTGTCTGTAAACTTACTGTTACTTCAGTCAGTACTGTTGTATATACTCAAACTGTCAGTATTATCTCCAATCCTTCCTCTGGTAGTTGTGAAGGTTTTGATATTCCACTTTCTAGTATCCCCTCAGGTGATCTTAATATTAAAATCGAAGTTAACGCAAATCAAAAAACAGGTTTAATTGAAGGAAGAATTACTAACTAATGAAAAAAAATCTTGTACGTATTATTCCAGAAAACACGGATAGAAAATTAGTAGCTCATCATGGCGATACGCCTGCTAATTTTTCTTTCTCAAAAACGTCAAGAAACATATTAGTACTTATTTTTGTTTTCTTTATGATTTCTGTTCTCAGTTTTCTACTTGCCAAAAATCTTAAAGAGTCGCAAGCCTATGATATTTCAAAATTTAGTGCAGGTAATATTATATCCGACTACACTATGTCAAATACTGAAACAATGAATGAACAGCAAATTCAGGAATTTCTAACCTCCAAGAATGCTTGTAGTGATCGCAATATTCAGCGGGCCGCCAACTTCCCAGGCTACCAGTACCACATTGAGAATGGAAAATTCGTCTGTCTTTCCGAAGAAACTTTTGAATATAATGGTGAAAAACAAACTGCCGCCAGAGTTATATATCAAGCTAGTCGTGATTTTCAAATCAACCCACAGGTTCTCATTACCCTGATTGAAAAAGAGCAAAGTCTAGTTACTGATACCTGGCCAAATCACATTCAATACCGTAGTGCCACTGGTTTCGGCTGTCCAGATACCGCTGCCTGTGATGCAAGATATTATGGTTTCCGCAACCAAGTCAGAAATGCCGCCAAACTCTTTAGGGATGTCCTGGATGGTGGTTATACTAATTATCCGGTTGGCGAAAACTTTATTTATTACAATCCAAATTTCTCTTGTGGAGGCTCTAAGGTCTATGTTGAAAACCTTGCCACTTCTGCTTTGTATCGTTATACCCCATATCAACCAAATGCCGAGGCTCTTAAAAATTATCCAGGCACTTCGTATTGTGGTGCTTATGGTAATCGCAATTTCTATATGCTCTTTTCTCGTTGGTTTGGAGATCCTACTGTTTCAAAACAAGTTATTAAATTTAAAACCATTGCAAGACCAGACGCCACAGCCAATCAACAGGGGATTATTCAAGATGGCAAATACTTCCTCTCCACTGGTTTAGATCCAAACTTCTATCTTGATGTTCAGTATGCTAACAAAAATGAGCATGCGCTTGTTCAGATGTATTCTCAATGGTCTAAAGAAAATCAGGCTCAGCAGTGGCAGTTTACTCATCTTGGTAATAATATTTACACTATCAAAAGTGTCCTCTCTAATAAAAATCTTTCATATAGCTTCGATGATATTCTAAACAAGCCACAACTAAATCTCACCACTGAAAATCTCGATGACTGTTCCAATCGCTGGAAAGCAGTTAAAACTCAGAATCAGTATACTTTTTATTCTTCCTGCGATGAAGCTAGAAGTCTAGCTGTACGTGGTCAATCCGTTACTTACGCTACTCCAGTAGAAGTCAATCTATCTAGTAATCCAACCCTGCAATCTGAACACTGGCAACTCACACCTGCCTCCACTCCCGCTCCTATCAAACCTCTC
>CALFGG010000001.1 GCA_937958235.1 uncultured Candidatus Saccharibacteria bacterium | reverse complement strand
AAGGTTGGATCTTCTTCAGCGAGCTTGGCAAGACCGAGACCCATTTTTTCCTGATCAGCCTTAGTCTTTGGCTCAACAGCGATAGAAACAGGTGGTTCTGGGAACTCAATAGACTCAAGAAGAATTGGATGGGCTGGATCACAAAGTGTGGTACCAGTTGTGGTTTCTTTAAGACCGACGATGGCAGCAATATCACCAGCAGCAACTTCGGTAATTTCTTCACGCTTATCTGCGAACATACGGACGAGACGACCAACACGTTCCTTATTGCCAGTTGTGGCATTAAGAATGTAGGAGCCAGATTTAAGAATACCAGAATAGACGCGTACGAAGACAAGTTTTCCAACGAATGGATCAGATGCAATCTTGAAGGCAAGAGCAGTGAGTGGCTGAGCAACATCGGCTTTGCGAACAATATGATCACCAGTTTTTGGATCAGTACCAACAGTTTGACCAAGATCACGATCGAGTGGAGATGGAAGATAATCTGCACAGAGGTCAAGCACCTTCTCGACAATAACACCACGACCGTCACCACCAGTGACTAAGAAGAAGTCACCGTCTAGAACACGCTTACGGAGTGCAGCTTTTAGTTCAGCCTCAGTAATAGCTTCTTCGCCCTGGTTGAAGTATTTGTTCATTAGATCTTCATCAGCAGCAACTGCTTCTTCGACAAGAAGAGCACGAGCTTTCTTAGCCTTATCAAGCATATCAGCTGGAATTTCACCAACGGTTAGTGAATGATCGGCATATTCCTTGTAGGTGTAGGCCTTCATATCGACAAGGTCAACAACACCGCAAATATCCTTCTCAAAACCGATTGGGAGGTGAATTGCAACAGCATTCTTGGAAAGACGCTTGTGAATGGATTCAAGTGATTTATAGAAATCGCCACCAATTTGGTTGATTTTATTGATGAAACAAATACGAGGGACACCATATTTAGTGGCCTGGCGCCATACGGTTTCAGACTGAGCTTCAACACCCATCTTGCCATCGAAGACAGTAATAGCACCATCAAGAACACGAAGAGAGCGCTCTACTTCAGCGGTGAAGTCGATGTGGCCTGGGGTGTCGATAATATTAATTTTATAGCCCTTCCAGGTTGCAGTAACAGCAGCGGAAGTAATAGTAATACCACGTTCCTTTTCCTGCTCCATCCAGTCAGTTGTTGCACCACCAGTGTCACCCTTTACAAGGTCGATTTTATGTTTCAAACCTGTACGGTAAAGAATTGCTTCAGAGGTTGTGGTTTTACCTGCGTCAATATGGGCAATAATACCAATATTGCGAAGCTTTGATAAATCATGATTGTCAGTAGCCATGAATTTCCTTATTTAGTTATTATTATTGTCTTTTCGGTGTTTTGCCAATTAAATTACGGCAAAAAGACGTTGGTGATATTTTACCATGCTATCTGTTAAAAATAAAGTTGTATTTTGGATTTGGAGATTAATTGCTTTCTTGATAAGTATCGAGATTTGCGCCGTATTTTCGGAGGAGGTAAATATTATCCTCAATTTCTTTCTTACTCAATTTTTCTGTTATGAGATTAGCATCTACACCATAATCGAGGAGAATAAACAGATTATCTGCGATTTGGTCTGGTTTCATGTTGCTTAATATATTATCAATATCTGCACCATGCTCGAGGAGAGTAAATAGTTTGTAATCGATATCTCTTGGATTCATATTGCTTACAATATTATTAATATCTGCACCATTCTTAAGGAGGGTATCTAGATTATCTGATATTTCAAATGAGTTTAGCCTCGAAACTAATTCGTTGACATCAATGTTTGCATCGCGGGCGAGGAGGAAGTCTAACTTATATACAATATCGTGAGATTTTATTTTACCTACAACGAGATCAATATCTGCACCATTCTTAAGGAGGGTATCTAGATTTTGTAAGATGTCGTATGATTTTAGTTCCGAAACTAATTCGTTGACATCAATGTTTGCTCCGTGTTCGATAAGAAAGTCTAATTTATTTACAATATAGTAAGGGTCCATTTTATTTAGAGCAACGTTAATATCTGCACCATTCTTAAGGAGGGTATCTAGATTATCTGATATATTAAATGAGTTTAGCCTCGAAACTAATTCGTTGACATCAATGTTTGCTCCGTGTTCGATGAGATAATCTAATTTATCCACAATATCGGAATACCGCATTCTATTTACGACAAGATCAATATCTGCACCATTTCTGAGAAGTTTGTCTAGGTTTCTGGTAATACTGTGTGACTCTAGGCTTGAAACTAATTCGTTGGCATCAATAATGGCACTATATTTAAGAAGAGTGTCTAGATTTTCTGCGATATGGTATGAACCTATATTATTTACAATATTATCAACATCTGCACCATTCCTAAGAAGGAGTTCTAAGTTTTTAGTAATATCTTTAGACCCTAAACTTGAGACCAATTTATTAGCGTCTACTCCTTTTTCTACGGCATATTCTATGCCATATTTTTCTTTTAATTCTGGGATTCTAGGATCTACCCTATTGTAGGTGTCTAAGGTCGCGATGGGGCGATCTAACTCATAGAGGAAGGTGAGTTCTTCTTTGGTTAGGTCTTCGCCTGCTTCCATTTTATTATCTAGCTTAATGAGGGTTTGCTTATCATCAAACTTTTGTAGGTACTTTTCACCACCTGGTAGAGACAATGCTTTTTCTTTAACAATGGGAACAAGAGCATCTTCAACGGCTTGACCA